>JBPCWG010000001.1:0-7749 GCA_051009705.1 Methyloligellaceae bacterium
CCTGGTCATGTGGATGGCCGCCGGATTCGCCATGCTCGAAGCGGGCATGGTGCGCTCCAAGAACGTTGCCATGCAATGCACCAAGAACATTGCCCTTTTCTCCATAGCCGGGCTGGTCTACTGGGCCGTCGGTTACAATGTCATGTATGAAGGCGTTGACGGCGGCTATATCGGTACCTTCCTGCCGAAGACGATCCCGGAACCAGGTGCGGATACCGGTGATTATGCCGCGGCATCCGACTGGTTTTTCCAAATGGTATTCTGCGCCACGGCCGCTTCCATCGTTTCCGGAACACTGGCCGAGCGGGTTAGGCTCTGGCCGTTCCTGATCTTCGTCGCCATATTGTGCGGGATTCTCTATCCCATCCAGGGCGCGTGGAAATGGGGCGCCGGTTTCCTTGACGCCATGGGCTTCCTGGATTTTGCCGGTTCAACCATCGTTCACTCGACAGGCGGATGGGCGGCGCTGACCGGTGCCATCATCCTCGGCGCACGCAAGGGCAAATACGGCCCCAACGGACAGGTCTTCCCGATGCCCGGTTCCAACATGCCGCTGGCCACCCTGGGTGTCTTCATCCTGTGGCTCGGCTGGTTCGGTTTCAATGGCGGCTCGCAACTCGCTCTCGGCACGCTGGAAGATGCATCCTCGGTTTCCCGTATCTTCATGAACACGAATCTGGCGGCGGCGGCCGGTGTCATGGTGGCGATGATCTTCAACCAGCTCCTGTATGGTAAAGTCGACCTGACAATGGCGCTGAACGGCGCGCTCGCGGGCCTGGTGGCGATTACCGCCGAACCGCTGACTCCCTCACCGCTGATGTCAATCGTCATTGGCGGAATCGGTGGTCTCATCGTCGTGTTCACCGTTCCCGTGCTCGACAAAATGCGCATCGATGACGTTGTCGGCGCTATCCCCGTGCACCTGCTCGCAGGTATCTGGGGTACGCTGGCCGTGCCGATCACCAATCCCGACGGCAACTTCGTCACACAGGCCATAGGCATTGCCGCGGTCGGTGCCTTCATGATCGTCACCAGCGCACTCGTCTGGGTGATCCTGAAATACACCATGGGAATTCGGGCCACGGAGGAAGAAGAAACCGACGGGCTCGACAAAGCCGAAATCGGACTGGAAGCCTATCCCGAATTTGGTCAGGGCAGCCAGACCATCTAGCCGTTACCTCCCAGGGACTGGCCACGGTCGGTCATTCGCGAAAACCCGGCGCTCAGGTGCCGGGTTTTTTTATTGGCCTGCAGAACCGTTTACCCCTGGATTCGCAGGCGATACAGTCTGGAAATCCCGGAGATATCGTCCGGGGCCATTCAATCCGACACTCTGACCGAGACAATAAACCCTGTCCCTGATAATCATGTCCCTGATAATCATGTTCCTGATTGTCCAAGTCCCTGATAATCTATGGCGAAGACTCTAGTCCCAATCCGTATCTGAATTTCGAAACTTTTGGCTCATGAACCGCGCGACGATTTCCAAATCCCAACCCGTCATTTCATCGCCCTTTGCCCGAACGCGGGCACTACTGGCCGATATCAAACCCGGGCGCGAACCTATCGATATGTCGATCGGAGAACCTCGCCACGGCGTTCCCGGTCTGGTGGCCGACGCGCTGAAGGGAAATCTCCAGGGGTTCGGAAAATATCCGCTGATCCGGGGAACCCGGGAATTGCAGCATGCCATCGCCGACTGGATCATGAAGCGCTATCCGGTGCTGGCGGGAAGAATTGATCCCTCTTCCCATGTCCTCCCCCTGAGCGGATCGCGGGAGGGCCTGTTTTCGGCGGTCTTCACGGCGCGGGCGCGGCGGCCGGACTGTGACGAACCGTGCGTCCTGATCCCCAATCCGTTTTATCAGTGCTATCTCGCCGGGGCGTTATCGGCCCAGTGCCAACCGGTGTTTCTGCCGACGACCCGGGAAGGCGGATTTCTTCCCGATCTCGAAAGTCTCGATGGAAAAGTGCTGGATCGCACCATCGCCTTTTTCCTCTGTTCACCCTCGAATCCCCAGGGTGCCGTCGCCGGTGAGGCGTACTGGACGCGCCTGATTGAACTGGCGGAAAAACATGATTTCATGATTTTCGCCGATGAATGCTATTCCGAGGTCTACACTCGTTCAGCACCCTTGGGTTCACTGGAAGTCGCAGGCGGACGGTCCGGTAACTTCAAACATCTGGTGGCCTTCAACTCCCTGTCGAAACGATCCAACGTCCCGGGTCTGCGCTCGGGCTTCGTCGCCGGCGATGCGGATTTCATCGCCGAATATGCGAATTTCCGAAATGTTGCCGGTCCGCAGATTCCGGTGCCGCTGCAGGATGTTTCCGCCGCACTTTGGCAGGATGAGGCACATGTCGAGGACAGCCGCCGACAATATGTTGAAAAATTCGACGCTGTGGACACCATTCTGGACCGCAAATTCGACTATTCCCGCCCCGATGGCGGTTTTTTCCTGTGGCTGGACATGCACGAACTCGGTGGCAGCGAGCAAGCCGTGGTCAGAATCTGGGAAGAATGTGGTATCAAAACCATTCCCGGGGCTTATTTGGCCCAAGGTACAGCGGCTGAGACAGGGGATTCCCCGGATTATGTCCGAATTGCCCTGGTTCAGGATCTTGCAACAACAGAAAAAGCTTTGAAACGAATTGTTAAGAGCCTTGGCTTAAAGCAATCTTAATGGCTCTTTCAAAAGCAGACAGACATTCCGAACGCCTGTTGTCTGAAGAAGCGGAAGCCGGCCTGCGCCTGTTTCTGCGTCAATTCTTCGGATCCGTCCTGTTTGTGCTTGCGCTTGCGGGCTGGTTGTCGCTGTTGACCTGGTCGATCACCGATCCGAGTTTCTCCCACGCCACCAATCAATCGCCGACGAACCTGCTGGGTTTCGGCGGCGCGATCCTCTCTGATCTGCTGTTTCAGTTCCTGGGCTTCGGCGCGATTTTCGTCTTCGCCGTTCCGGCCATCTGGGGCGTCCAGATGATGACCGGTGTGATGGTCGAGCGCGGACGCCTGTTTTTCCTGTTCTGGCCCCTGGCTGTCCTGGCGCTGGCCGCTGCCTTGACCGGGCTGCCGAAGCTGGCCTCCTGGCCACTCCCGAACGGCTATGGCGGAACTATAGGGAAAATGGTTATCGACGGGATACATGAGAGATTGGGATCGAGATCCGGTTTTGCGAACCTCAAGACCTACATGATCGTCGCCACCCTGCTGGGACTGTTTTTCCTGCGACAGGCCACCGGGCTCCGGCTCAAGGATATCCGGGTGCTGCTGCCTGACAGGGAATCGGCGCTCAGGAGATCGTTCCGGACCGGACTGGCCTTTGGCCTGAATTATCTGTTCACGAGAAAGCCGCGGGTGAAACGTCGAAGCGTCAGGGAAATGATGCGCCCGCAGGATGTCCTGAAACCGCAACCCCAAACGGCTCAGGCACACGAACCGCCGCCGCTGCAGACCAACAGGCGTCCCGGCATGGGTGCACCTCTGCCGGAATCTCATGTGACGGAAACTCTTGTTGCCTTCCCGCAATTGGAAGAGTGGGACGACGATGCGCCGATCCCTGAAGGCATCAAACCGGATCATGGACATGAGGCACCGCGTTCCCGGCGACCATTTTCCATTCGTGATGCCCTCGGACGCATTGAACCGAAACTCGAAGATTATCGGCAACCGGACCCGGATGAACCGAAAGTTCATGACTTTGTGCCGGCGAACCTTCCACCCAACCGCCGACAACGACGGCGGCGCACCGCGCCTGTGCAGCCCATGGTAGTGGCAAAAAGCGTTCACGGCTTTCTGTTGCCGCCGCTGTCCCTGCTGCAGCAACCGGCAAAGAAAACCGGCGCAGCCCTGCAAAGTCCTGAACAGCTGCAGCAAAACGCGGAGCTGCTGGAAGCAACCCTGAAGGACTTCGGCGTTCACGGTCAGATTGTCGGGGTCAATGCCGGTCCGGTGGTGACGCTCTATGAATTCGAACCGGCGCGGGGCACCAAGTCGGCGCGGGTGATCGGCCTGGCGGAAGATATTGCGCGGTCCATGAGTACGGTATCCGCGCGGATTGCCGTTATTCCCGGACGCAATGCCATCGGAATCGAAATTCCCAACGGCTTCCGGGAAACCGTTTATCTGCGGGAACTCCTGGAAACCCAGAACTTCATGAGCAACGATGCGAAACTGGCCCTGGCTATGGGACAGACGATTGCCGGAGAATCCGTCGTTGTCGATCTGGCACGCATGCCGCACCTGCTGATGGCCGGGACCACGGGCTCCGGCAAGTCCGTCGGCATCAACACTATGATCCTGTCGCTGCTGTACCGGATGACACCGGAGCAATGCAAGTTCATCATGATCGATCCGAAAATGCTCGAGCTCTCGGTCTATGATGGCATCCCGCATTTGCTGTCCCCGGTCGTGACTGATCCGACCAAGGCTGTCGTCGCCCTGAAGTGGACCGTTCGTGAAATGGAAGAGCGGTACAAGAACATGTCCAAGCTCGGGGTTCGCAACATCGATAACTACAATACAAAAATTGAAGAATACGAGACCCGCGGCGAGCCGATTTCACGGACCGTGCAGACCGGGTTTGATCGCGAAACCGGCCAGGCGATCTATGAGCAGGAGGTCATGGATCTCAATCCGATGCCGTATATTGTCGTCGTCATCGACGAGATGGCAGATCTGATGATGGTTGCCGGCAAGGATATCGAAAATGCCGTTCAGCGCCTGGCACAGATGGCGCGGGCGGCGGGCATTCACCTGATCACCGCCACCCAGCGCCCCAGTGTTGATGTTATCACCGGAACGATCAAGGCCAACTTCCCGACCCGTGTCAGCTTCCAGGTGACGACGAAGATCGACAGCCGCACGATACTCGGCGAACAGGGGGCAGAGCAGCTTCTCGGATCCGGCGATATGCTGTACATGGCCTCCGGCAGCCGCAGCACCCGCGTCCACGGACCCTTCGTTTCGGACCTGGAAGTGGAGCTGATCGTCAACCATCTCAAAGCCCAGGGGGGGCCGCAATATCTGGAAGACGTCACGGCGGAAGTGGATGCCGAAGGCGGCAACGAAGGCGAAGGTACCGGAGAAAAGGATGCCTTGTTCCAGGAAGCCGTGGCTATCGTCAGGCGCGACCAGCGGGCTTCCACCAGCTATTTGCAGCGCCGTCTCTCCATCGGCTACAACCGGGCGGCGACACTGATTGAACGGCTGGAAGAAGCGGGAATTGTGAGCCCGGCCAATCATGCGGGTAAAAGACAGGTCCTGATCGACCCGGACCCGGCATTCGACTAGGGCAGTGACACAGCCCGGCATTAGCGGACCAAATGGGGGCCGGGATCATGAATTTGTTTAATTTGACGGGTATTCACAGGAATTAATTGAGTAATAGTGATGGCTTAAAGTTTATGTTTCGCCTTCAAGTTGACCAATTTTGTGTGAATCGAATAACTAAGATATTTTTTGTCGGATAAGGAATAGGACAAGATGCATAAATCCCTTCATCTCAAACTTGTCTCCGGGGGCTCGGTCGGGCGCGCGATAGCGGGCGCAATTGTCGGTATTGCGGTATTTGGAGCCGCCGCCGGACAAGCGCAGGACAACAAGACCTCGCCGGTGGGCCAGGGCTGGAATGAAGGAACTGCAGTCGACGCCCAGCAATCCGGGGCCGACCAGGCCCGGCAGCAGATTATTGCCAGTGTCAACGACTACTTCCAGAAACTGGACAGCCTTAAGGGCACGTTTTTGCAGACGAATCCGAACAATAAGCAAATCGGCGGCAAGTTTTACGTCCAGCGCCCCGGGCGCATGCGCTTTGATTACAGCCGTCCCAGCCGCCTGCGCATCGTTGCCGACGGCAAATGGCTGTCCATCGAGGATCCCGATACGAATACATTCGATCGCTACCAGCTGAAATCGACGCCGTTCCGCATGTTGCTGCGCAAGGATGTGAACCTGGTGCGGGATGCGGTGGTGATCGATCATGCGGTTGGCGAGGATGTCGTTATCCTGACACTGGCGGACAGAGCCCGCACATCCGGCGGCCAGATCAAACTTTTCTTCGAAAAGGGACCCGATTTCCAGTTGCGGGAGTGGATTATTACCGACGCCCAGGGGCTGGATACACGAATTCAGGTCGCGGACCTGGTGACGGGAGAAGAAATTAACCCGAAACTCTTCAAAGTCGCCCCGATTAAATTCCCGGAACCCGCGGATTAGCGCCGTTTTTTGACTGGAAATTCACAAATCCGTTAGCTGCCGCTGCTGAAACATTAAATTTTTGTTAATTTTGTTGACAGTGATTGAAATACGGCAGTCGGGTACATATCTGTGATTCAATACGGATGAGTTGCCCATTATCGGTAGTGCCCCCCCGTCAAACCGAAAACTCATCCGTCAGCGTCGTTTATCCCTCTCGACGCTCGCGCATAAGCGCGATATTTTAAGCCCGGCTTATTGTTTTAAGCCGGGCTTTTTTTTACGAATTCTCCGGACCGCTTCTTCTCTTGGGTCCGTCTTTTCAATGACAATCCGAACACAGGACTAAAATACGGGGTACCCATGAAATTACGAATTGCCACCTGGAACATCAATTCCGTTCGCCTGCGTGTCCCCCTTGTCAAAAAGTTCTGCCAGAAGTTCAAGCCGGATATTCTGTGCCTGCAGGAAATCAAATGTACTGATGACCAGTTTCCATTGTCGGCGATCCGCAAGATCGGTTTCGAACATGTGCAGGTGCGAGGACAGAAGGCCTATCACGGCGTGGCTACCCTTTCGCGGCTGCCCATTACCCGCTCTGACGTGCTTGATTTCAACGGCACCGATGAAGCCCGCCATCTGGCCGTCAAAGTCGACGGCACGGGCGACACGCCATTCATCCTGCACAATGTTTATGTTCCGGCCGGTGGGGACGAACCTGACGCGGAAAAAAATCCCAAGTTCGGACAGAAGCTCGATTATCTGCAGGGGATGACCCGGCATTTCAAGAACAAGCGCAACAAATCGAAAAACCGCATGATGCTGGTCGGGGACCTGAATGTCGCGCCCCTGGAAACCGATGTCTGGTCACACAAGCAACTTCTGAAAGTGGTATCTCACACGCCGGTTGAGGTGGATCATTTCACGAAGGCGCAAACGGCGCACAACTGGATCGATGCGATGCGCGACCATATTCCCCCGGAAGAAAAGCTCTATACGTGGTGGAGCTACCGCGCCCGGGACTGGCGAGCATCGAACCGGGGCCGGCGGCTGGACCATGTCTGGGTGACACCGTCATTGGGAAATGTCGTCGAGAAAATCCAGATTATTGATGATGCCCGCGACTGGGAAAAACCGTCGGATCACATCCCGGTCATTGCCGATATCGATCTCAGCATCAAATAATTATGACCGAGACTATCAGCCGGCTTTCTTGCGCGCCCGCTTTTTCGTTTTTTTACCGGTCTTGCCGGAGCGGGTGTCGGAGGAGTTCTCAGCAGGGGTATCGGTTGTGATTTCCAGAGGCGCGCCGCTGAGAGATCGATCCAGATCGGCCTGAATTTTTTTCAGCTCCTCGGCAATTCCGGAAAAACTCTGGCGAATGATTTCCGCGAAGGCCGCGCTCAGGGAAACATCGCTGCCGATTAGATCCTGGACGACAGAGCGGCGGAATTCAAAAGCGCGTACCTCGCCTGTGCAGATGATCGTCGCCCGGTATTCCGTTTCGATCAGCATCACCAGCAGGCCGATAAAATCGCCGGGACCGAGCATGG
>JBPCWG010000002.1:0-9299 GCA_051009705.1 Methyloligellaceae bacterium
CAAACAGCGCCGTTGGAACGGCTGCCATTCCGAGTATATTGAGGAAATCATCAATGTTCTTCTGGATACCTATATCCAGATAGGAAATTGAAAGTCCTAGAAATATTGAAATGACGAAGGGATTTGCAACAAGTGTTCGTGCCGCATACAAGACCGTTCCTAGTTTAGAGGATTGCTGCGAGCGAGACAGTTCAAGAATGACCAGGGTCAACGGTACGAACAGAATGAAATCCACGGCAACGGCCATGGACATGGCAGCCACCGCAGATGGGCCCAGGAGAATAACCACCAATGTTATGCCGAGATAGCCGATATTACCGTGCGCGACCCCAAGTGCCAGGATCGCCCCGTCAGCAAAACTCAATTGCCGGAGTACAACTGCCGCGATAACAATTGCTCCATAAATCATCACTCCGGCAATCGCCCAGACAAGCACAAAATCCGCGTTGAGAAGGGACTCGAAGGGGAGACCTGCCAGAGTTCTTATGAACAGGGCAGGTAGAGCGAAATAGAGAACAAAGTTATTGAGGACAGGGGAGGAACCGGTCCCCATAACGCCCCACCACCGTGCCAGATACCCGCAAAGAATCAAGGCAAAAAACGGCAGCGTAGCTGCAAAAGTTTCCTGCATAAGGGCTCCGTAAATTATCCCGCCTGTGCGCAGGTCCCACTTGCTCGTGACTTCTAATTAGACGAAGTCTGGCCGGGAATCTATACCGGTTGTTAATTCGGAATTTTGTTTACTCGAAAGCATGGGAGAACATCGGCAATCATTCACAAATGCTTGGAGATTATGGTTGCGGACCGGAGACCGGCCAGAATTCCGTTCTGGCTGTCTGGTGCTTCATACCCTGTCGAAACAAGGGACCTAGGTTGGAAAATCGAATACATCCCGGGGGCCGAAACTTTTGGCCGGTGCTTTTTTAGGCTTGGGTTTTGATTTTTTTGTCGATTTGACCGAACTCCCTGTATCTGCGGCGGAACCGGTCAGATACATGGGCGCGGGTTCGGAGAATTTGGTTTTTGCAACGACATGGACAACTTTGAAATTATTTGCTTTCAGCTGGTTCAGGAATTTCATCATGCCCCGTGCCGTCGATCTCTTAATATCGTGGAACAGAACGATGCCGCCGCCCTTGCGTTTGAGCTGAGCGATGGTGCGGCGAACCAGCCGATCCGAGTTGGGTGTATAAGAATCATTGGATACGATATCCACCGAAAAGATCGCCAGATCCCGCTCTGCCGCGTATTTCCGCAGGCGTTTAGAATCGCTGAGGAAGGGAAACCGGAAAAACGGAGCGACATTGTCGCCTGCATGTTTCCGAATAACTTGAAAGCCCTTTTCAATATCCCTGATGGCCGATCTCTTCGACAAACGGGCGAGATTGGGATGCCGATAAGTATGGCCGCCAATCGTATGCCCTCCCTTTACGACTTCGTGCAGGGTTTTCGGGTAGGCCCGGGCCATGCGGCCAACGGGAAAAAAAGTTGCCAGGGTGCAATGGGCTGCGAGAGCCTTGAGAATTTTCGGCGTATACTGGGGATGGGGTCCATCATCGAATGTCAGGATTACTTCCTGCTCTTTCAGCTTGATCGTCGAAGGATACTGGATCGTTCCGAATTTAGGCCCGCCGGTTGAGTCAATCTTAATTGTTCGGGAGACACCGAGCGATTTGCCGGAATTGACGCAATCTGCCAGAACCGCAGACGAAACGGTTGCCAGGGAACCTGCCGCTACTAGTCCGATGATCAATGATCGCATAACCCACCCAATAAACCATTCCGATTGCTTCGTGATATCACGTTACTTAAAAACTTTCACTACCCCGATAATATACTTTGCGCTGAAAACACTTTGAGGCTATTCGGATATCTGAGACGAAACAAATTTACCTTAGCCTGCGAGCTCAAAATTCGGAAATCCCAATATCGTTAGCAGACAAAGTTTTTTCCTGGCGTGTTAAAAATGGCATAATCCCATGGCTGAGAATATTGTGCAAAATCAGTTGCGTAGCGAAGACGGATCGCTCCTGTCAGACTTTGTCCGTTCTGTGGAAGACGGCCTTGAACTTCAAGATCGTGATCGCGTTCGTGAGGCGGTGCTGGAACTTCACAATTCTGATCTCGCAGATTTGATGGAACTGCTGCGCCCGGAAGACCGTACATTGCTGACCCGGTATATTGGCGACGACCTCGATTTCAGTATGCTGACGGAACTCGATGAGCCCGTGCGGGACCAGCTGGTCGAGGAACTCCCCAACGCGCAACTGGCCCAGGCTGTCGTCGAATTGGATTCCGATGATGCGGTCTATCTTCTCGAAGATCTCGAGGTTGGTGATCAGACGGACATCCTGTCACAAATACCGGAGATCGATCGGGCCACCCTGCAACGCAGTCTGGATTATCCCGAAGACTCCGCCGGACGTATGATGCAGGCAGATGTTATTGCCGTGCCGCCTTTCTGGTCCGTGGGGCAGACCATCGATTATATGCGTGAGACCAAAAATTTACCTCAGAATTTCTCCGAACTCTATGTCGTCGATCCTTCCTTTCATCCCCTTGGGTTCGTACCTCTGAGCCATCTCTTGCGGACCAAGCGGCCCGTCCCCATCAATGATATCACGGATTCGGATCTGCGATTGATTTCGGTCATGGAAGATCAGGAGGAGGTCGCGCGCATCTTCGAACGCTACAATCTCTTGTCCGCCCCCATTGTCGATGACAATAATCGACTGGTGGGTGTGGTGACTGTCGACGATATTGTCGAAGTTATCCAGGAAGAGGCCGAGGAGGACATTCACCGGCTCGGGGGCGTTGGTGATGAGAGTATTACGGACACGGTCCTGAGTACCACGAGGAGCAGGTTTACATGGCTGTTCGTCAATTTGCTCACGGCTATTCTGGCATCCCTGGTCATTTCCCTGTTCGATGCTACGATCGATCAAATGGTGGCGCTCGCAATACTGATGCCAATCGTGGCGTCCATGGGTGGCAATGCCGGAACGCAGACAATGACCGTCGCGGTAAGGGCGCTGGCGACCCGCGATCTCGGGACGGTCAACGCTTTACGTGTGATCGGCCGCGAATTTGTCGTCGGTGTTCTTAACGGATTGCTGTTTGCCGTAATTCTGGGTGGCGTGACTGTATTCTGGTTTGGCAGTGTCCAGCTTGGACTGGTGATCGCCTGCGCTATGGTTTTCAATATGGTGGTGGCGGGACTGTCGGGAATATTGGTGCCCCTGGGGCTTGACCAGATGAAAATCGATCCGGCCGTGGCCTCAAGCGTATTCGTGACAACGGTTACCGATGTTGTCGGCTTCTTTGTCTTCCTCAGTCTTGCAGCTTACTGGATGTTCTGATCCCTCTGGGAAAGTATACTCAGCTTGTGGGGGCCAGTTTCCGCGTGAGGTTTTCGAACTCTTTTCGCAGTTCTTCATTCTGAAAAATCTGGTCAAAACCCGGCGCTTCAAGGCGTCGGATGGCATCGAAGGAAGACTTTGCATCTTCCACCAGGGATTTCAGCTGGAAACTGGCTTCTACGGTTTCGTAAGTATTGTCCGCAATCCGCAGATCCCGTTTGGTCCTGTTTCGGGCGGCTAAAATTTGTTCGCGCTGGGCCTTCAGATAGTCCCGGTAATAGACGGCAACCTTTTCGGAAAAATCCTGGGCCTTGCGATTGGCCAGAAGGGCACGTCGTTGATCTTCCCTGTTCGGACCCCGGAGAAGTTTGCGTGTTTCAAACCGGGTCTTGCGAATATCAGTGATGATCGATTCCAACCGCCGCAGATAGACCTGGTCGATTTTTTGGATCAGCGTGTCCTGGGCATGCATCAGCATGGCAAACAGCGCGGCATGCATGGCGAAATAGCGGCGTGCCGCCTCGACGCTTTCGCCGTTCTCACTCATGAGTTGACCAAGACGCGTATCGATTGAGCGGGCCGCATCGAAGGCTGCAACAAGTTTTATGAGATCATCCGACAGGACGCTGCCCAGAAGCAGGTCCAGCTGTTCGCTGGACATATCGACGCCTTTGGCTGTCAGTGCGCTTTTTATTTCATCGCGTTTTTGATCGATGGCGCCTTCATTCTCAATGATACGAGTTTCGAGATCGGCAATTTCGGAATCAATTGAAGCGACCGTATCGGTCAGTATTCCGGGCAACATGCTGTCCTTGGGCGCGTCCAGGCGCTTTTCCCGCAGGGAGGCGATATTTTTTTCAATCGTCTCGATGTTAGATTTGTAATTTCCAATCTGGGTCTGCCATTCGACGATGGGTGCATCGGTTACAACCGACAGGGCCGATTCCAGTAGCTCCTGGATGGAAGATTGCCGGTCTTCCCGTGTTTCCGTCCACGGTGGCACGGCAACCAGATAATCGTCCCGGCTCGGAAGTTTTTTAGCGCCTCGGCGTTCGTCGGATGCTTCCTCGAGAATTGAATCGATTGCTTTTAACAGGGCGCGCGCCTGTTTTGATGATTGATCCTCGAGAGCCTGTTTTTCCTCGGCCGATTGTGCCGAAACCGCCTGGGCCGTTTGCACGGATAAGAGCGTCAGGCTCATCATGCCCAGGACGATCAATAATTCCTTTGTGCCCAACCATCTCTGCATATTTTCCAGCTTCCTCTGCCAACGTTATGAGTCCTGATCCCTGTCACGAAAAACTGTGACGACATCGGTTCACAACCAGTTAGATGGACTTATTTTACCGAAAATCCAATAGAATGCGAAAGAATTCGGGTTCGCGATTAATTCAAGTCCATGCCTACTTTAATAGGTAGTCCGAGTCGGCGGCCAAAAAAGGGCGCTCTTCTATTTATGGCAATTAACCGTGAATAAGGATCGGAAATTAAGTAAAAAAGTCCCGTAATACCGCTGATAATTCGATTTAGACTATCCGCCCCAAAAAATTTACAATTTTTGATCCCTTGTTCTTCAACAGGGAACTTGGCGAAATTCGAATTAGCAGCTATGTCTGGAGAGATCCGGTTTGGATTATCGTCATTTTTTCTGTGACGGACAGATCCCGTATCGCCGAATTCGTGTCAAAGGTATGGTCATGATTCCCAACGAGATCCCGGGCCTGAATTTTGCTCTCGGCGAGACGGCGGATATGTTGCGCGATAGTGTGCGTTCATTTTCTTCCGACAAGATTGCCCCGCGGGCTGAAGATATCGACCGCAGCAATGAGTTCCCGCGCGATCTCTGGCCGCAATTGGGTACCCTCGGGGTTCACGGGATTACGGTTTCGGACGACTACGGCGGCAGCGGTCTTGGTTATCTCGAACATTGTGTGGCCATGGAAGAAATCAGCCGGGCTTCGGCCTCGGTCGGCCTGTCTTATGGCGCGCATTCGAACCTGTGCGTCAATCAGATATCCAGAAACGGAACCGATGGCCAGAAAGAGCGTTATTTGCCAAAACTGATATCGGGAGAACATGTCGGTGCCCTGGCGATGTCAGAACCCGGTGCGGGATCGGATGTGGTCTCCATGAGCCTCAAGGCCGAAAAAAGAGACGATCGTTACATCCTCAATGGTTCTAAAATGTGGATCACCAACGGCCCTGTCGCCGATACGCTGATAATCTACGCCAAAACAAACATGGACGCCGGCGCCAAGGGGATTACAGCGTTTCTCGTCGAGAAATCATTCAAGGGATTTTCTACGGCGCAGAAATTGGACAAGCTGGGGATGCGCGGTTCCGATACCTGCGAGCTTGTTTTTGAAAACTGCGAAGTCCCGGAGGAAAATGTCCTCGGCCAGGTCGACGGTGGTGTACGGGTGCTGATGTCCGGGCTCGATTATGAGCGTATCGTCCTTGCCGCCGGTCCCCTGGGTATCATGCAGTCAGCAATGGATATCGTCGTACCTTATGTCCATGAACGCAAGCAGTTTGGACAACCCATCGGGACATTCCAGCTCATGCAGGCCAAACTCGCTGATATGTACACCACAATGAATGCCAGCAAGGCTTATGTGTATGCGGTTGCCGCCGCTGCCGATCGCGGTGAGACGACCCGCAAGGATGCGGCCGGCGCAATTCTTTATGCTGCGGAAAAAGCGACAGAGCTGGCACTGGCGGCGATCCAGACTCTCGGCGGTATGGGTTATATAAATGAAACCGCGACCGGTCGCCTCCTCAGAGATGCCAAGCTCTACGAGATTGGTGCCGGCACTTCCGAGATCAGAAGAATGCTCATCGGACGGGAATTATTTAATGAAACGGCCTGATCCCGCAATGAAACCTCGTTTTCCCCGGCTCATTTCCGCGCTCACCCTGTCAGTCGGCACGGTTATGTTTTTTTCGGTACACAATGCGCCGGCACAGGACCAGGAACGGCTGAATAATACGATGATAGAAGCGTGCGCGCAGTCGGAAACGCGAAAAGGCAACCGCATTCTTGAGTGCATCGGGCGATTTTCCAAGCCCTGTCGTGCCCGTGAGGATAACGCTTCTCCGGTAATGCAGGAAGAATGTCTGGAGCATGAGTTCGTGCTCTGGGACCAGCATTTGCGTAAACAGGTAAAGAGCTTGAAGAGCGCCATTCCGGCCGGGGAAGCGCACGAACGTTTCAAAACTTCTCACGACATCTGGGTCAAGTTCCGGCAGGCGGAATGCCGTTTGCCCTACATTTTGTTGCCCCAGGGGTTCACATCCAAGCAATTGGGGCTTGATTGCGCCATTCGACTCACGGCAAGACGTGTTGCAGATATTCAATCCCTGAAACACATCCTTCAGAAAAAATAGGAATGCAGGGAATTTTATCCCTGGATCTCGTATGATCGACAATTCTGAAATTTCCCAGGCAGATCTTTTAAAAGCGAAACTGCGGGATAGCAGTTTTTGGATATTGCCCGAAGTTTGGGATGTGGCGAGCGCGAGGGTTTATTCGGATCTCGGCTTCGATGTTATTTCCACTTCCGCAGCGGGTATCGGCTGGGCCCAGGGATATAAAGACCAGGAGGCCATCAGTGCCGAAGAATTGCTGCTCGTGGCGACACGCATTTTACGAACAATCGGGACCACAATTATTGCCGATCTCGAAGGCGGTCTGAATTGCGAGGTCGGTCATTTAAAACGCATGGTGCATGCCGCCTTGTCCCTGCGATTGTCGGGAATTAGTTTTTCCGATGGATCACGCAGCGGCTCCGGCGAGGTGCTGCCCACGGATCAGATGTGCAATCTGATCAAGGCTGCGCATTTTACCATGGCATCTTGCGGGCGATCAGTCCCGCTTGTCATACGCTCAGGAGTGAATCTCTCGAAATCAAGACAGGAAGACGGTGATCAGGCCCTGTCCAACCGAATCCGGCGTTACCGGGATGCAGGTGCTGACCGGGTATTTTTTAATGAACCGGTTTCACCAACGACGATCCGTGATCTGAGTTTTGAGTTAAAAAAAGACATCGGCATTTCATTGCAGGCGCTCGGTGAGCAAAAGCTGCGGGACTATGAGGCGTTTGGCATTTCGTGCCTCGCCCTCGGGCCGCAAATGGTACGTCGGGCGCAAGCGGATTTGCAACGCAATGCCCGGGCCCTGCGGGCGCAATTGCAGCCTGTCCCGGCTTTGATGAATGACGGAACCGATCAAGTACACGCTTAGATTGGTTTCAATCCGTTGGAATGCGGTTTAAATTATCTTTCAATCAGCACCCGTATCCCTCGTGGTGAACCTTTCGTCAGAATAGGTTTGGCTTAAGTATTTATGTTTTTCTATTTGTCAAAAGTTGTCGGATTTTTTCTGCTGCCCTCCCACATCCTCGTCGGCCTGTCCGGTCTGGGTGTTGTTCTCCTTTGGACACGATGGCGGTCTGCCGCCCGCTATTGTGTGGGTGCCGGTGTTATCGGCCTGTTTGTCATCGGTTTCAGTCCCCTTGGGAATATATTGTTGTTGCCGCTGGAAGAACGGTTTCCCAACAAAATCACGGCAAATTCGACCTTGGTCGCGGGAATTATTATTCTCGGCGGCGGAATAAGTTCGAACCTGAGCTTTCATCGCCAGCAAGCTCTGACCAATGAAGCCGGCGAGCGAATTCTGGAGGCGGCAGAGTTGGTTCAGCGTTATCCCGACATACCTGTTATCTACAGTGGCGGTTCCAATGCGATTTGGGATGATAAAAATTCTGAAGCCCGCATGGTCCGGAAATTCATTCTCCCGGTTGTGAAATTGGATCCGGACAAGGTGAGATTCGAGACAAGGGCGAGGAACACTTATGAGAATGCGACCGAGGTCAGGAATATCATCGGGGAACCGCTCGGTGATCCCTGGTTTCTGGTGACCTCTGCCTACCATATGCCGCGATCCATGGGCGTATTTAGAAAAGCCGGGTTCAATGTGATACCGTGGTCCACGGATTACCGGACACGCGGCGCGGGTGATCGCTTTCGTCCCTTTGCCAAATTTTCTGAAGGGGTGAAACGGGTCGATACGGCGATGCGGGAATGGATCGGACTCCTGGCCTACTATATCACCGGAAAGACAGAAACGCTGCTTCCCGGTCCGGTTGATAATTAACCAGAAAGAACAATTGAGGAAAATTACATGGCTCAAAACATCAAAGTCGGGTGCAGGGATCTGGTCGAAGCAGCTCAGCAGCTCATTGATGAAGTCACGATCGAAGAGGTTCAGGACAATCGGGATGATATTGTCCTCGTCGATATCCGCGATGTGCGGGAGCTTAAACGCGACGGAAAGATTCCTGATGCCTTTCATTGTCCGCGCGGCATGCTGGAATTCTGGATTGATCCCGCGAGCCCGTATCACAAGGATATCTTCCAACAGGACAAAAAGTTTGTCTTCTACTGCGCTTCCGGCTGGCGCTCCGTACTGGCCACGGAAGTCGCACAAAGGATGGGATTGTCTCCTGTCGCCAACATGATTGGCGGCTTTGGTGGCTGGCGGGATGCGGGAGGATCGATTGAAAAGAAAGAATAGAGATGGCGCGATAGTGGTGGTTTTCAAGACGGGAACCGGAATTGGAACAAGGCATTCGATAACGGCGTCGGGCCAGCCTTGCCGGGGTGTGAGTGCGTGTCTGAGGAATGTCTCATGACTGAGTTGAGTTCGGCCATTAACGTGGATTCAGAGGAATTCACGGCCAATTCGGAGGCCATGGCTCGATTGCTTGTCGAACTGGAGGAAAAGCGGGCAGAGGCTGCACGTGGCGGCAGTCAGCGGGCCCGGAAAAGACACACGGATCGCGGCAAACTTCTTCCTCGGGAGCGGGTGATGAAGCTGATCGATCCGGGATCTCCCTTTCTTGAACTGTCTGCCCTCGCTGCAAACGACATGTATGAGGA
>JBPCWG010000003.1:0-3156 GCA_051009705.1 Methyloligellaceae bacterium
ATCAGGCAATTGAAGAAGCGAAGGTGGTCCCTCCGAACTTAAATGTCACCCTTAAGACTCTTCTTTCGGCGTTGAATATTCCCATTTACTGGGTTGTAAAAAAGATTGAGGATCGCGAAGAGAAAAAGATCGTACAAAATATTTATGATGAATTGCAGGAAACCGGTGTTGTCGAACACAGCCTGCCCGAAGATGATCGCGTTATAAGGGATCTACATCGAAAAGAGGTTTTGGATCGCGATGAGGGGACGAAGATCTCGGGCGAAACCAAAGATAGTATTTCTCACGAGGAAGACGTTTCCGATCCGAACAAGACGAACAATCAAGAAAATGTTGCCCTAAAATCAGCAGAAGACAAGGCCCGCCCAGAAGCGGATCGAAAACTCCGCTATTATCTGGATTTGTCGGATGATGTCGAAAAAGCGCCCTCTATCGGTCCCAAAACAGCTGACCGCATGTACAAGTTTGGAATAAATACAGTCACAGATTTGCTGAATGCCGATCCTGCCTATATCGCGGAAAAACTTGACCTTTCCTTCATAAAAAACGAAACAGTCGCCGATTGGCAATCTCAGTCACGATTGATGTGTCTGGTGCCGGAACTCAGGGGACACGATGTTCAGATTCTCGTTGCCTGTGGTCACCGCGAAGCGAGTGCAATAGCTGAGCTCGACGAGGAAACTCTTTATTTGGAAGTACTGGAATTCTGCGGAACGACTGAAGGAAAGAGAGTATTACGCGGTGGCAGTGAACCAGATTTGGACGAGATAAATCACTGGATTTCGCTGGCAAAATCCGTCAGCGAGAAAATTGCTGCATAAAGCGCGGTATCCTTCGGTTTCCTTCGAGTTTTGACGCAGGTTGTTAAATATCTGAAGGCATGTTAAGCGTAAAAAAGCTGAAATAAGCCTTACCGGGAGAGATCGCGTATGCGGCGCCGAAGGAGCAACCACCCCGGAAACTCTCAGGCAAACGGACTGGTAAGCGCAATTTGGCTATCTGAAAAGTGGAATTTGTGTTTGGATCATCATTCTGAACAAAGACAAATTCCCACCGCAGGGGCAAGGTTGCCGGATCACGTGCAACCGGCATCTCTCAGGTCAATGACAGATGGGGTCGCGGACCTAGTCCGGTGACGTCGTTTGTCGATTCTCAAATCAAATGACATCTCCGGTACGGTTGTTATGGAACTCGGTTCGCTGGTTGCTTTTGCGTGGCAATCAGCAAAGGGTTGCAATTGGAAACAAATCTGGGAGACTGGAATGTCAGGCTTTGAAGCAATCATGTCAAAGGGGCGGGCAGAATTTTTAAACAGACATGTAGGCCCCGGCGAGGAAGAGCAGAAAACAATGCTCGAATTCATCGGCGCCGGCAGCCTTGATGAGTTAATGCTGAAAATTGTTCCGGAATCGATTCAGGATGACAGCGATCTGGATCTCTCACCTCCCATGACCGAAGCGGAATTGCTGACCCATTTGAAGCAACTGGGACAACAGAACAAGGAAATGATTTCCCTCATCGGTCAGGGGTATTATGGGTGTTACACACCTTCTGTGATTAAACGCAATATCCTGGAAAATCCCGGTTGGTATACGTCCTATACACCCTACCAGCCAGAAATTTCCCAGGGACGCCTTGAAGCCCTGATCAACTTTCAAACCCTGGTTATCGATTTAACAGGATTGCCTGTTACTAACGCATCTCTGCTAGATGAAGCAACGGCAGCGGCAGAGTCTGTTTCCATTATGAGACGGCAGTCCAAATCCAAATCCAACAAATTATTTGTTTCGGATAACTGTTTTAGCCAGACCCTTGACGTTATCAGAACGCGAACCGAACCGCTGGATATCGAGGTTGTTGTTGGCGGAGCAAATACCAACTTTTCTGAGCTGGATGTCTTTGGCGCTGTTTTGCAGTATTCAGGTTCCAACGGTGAAATCGTCGACTGGCGATCTGCTGTGCTGCAACTGCAGGGGACTGGGGCCCTTGTTGCCATAGCTGCGGATCCGCTGATGCTGACACTCGCGATGTCACCAGGGGAAATGGGTGCGGATATCGCCTTTGGTTCTATGCAGAGATTTGGAATCCCAATGTTTTTGGGAGGACCTCATGCCGCCTTTCTTGCTTCGGATGAGAGGCACAAGAGGGCTATGCCGGGGCGAATCGTCGGAGTGTCCCATGATCGCAATGGACATGTGTCTTACAGGCTTGCCCTTCAGACCCGCGAACAACACATTCGCCGGGAAAAAGCGACAAGTAACATTTGTACAGCTCAGGCTTTACTGGCCATCTTGTCGGGTTTCTACGCCGTCTACCACGGGGCGGACGGGCTTAAGAATATAGCCACCAGGGTTCACAGGATTGCGGGTCTTATTTGTTCAGGCATGAAATCAGCGGGTTTCACGATCGAAAACGTCACTTTTTTCGATACACTAACGATCAATGTGCCCGGACAAGCCGCGAACTATCATCGCAAGGCTCGTGACGCCGGTATCAATTTGCGTGAAATCGACGGAGACAATATCGGTCTATCCGTGGATGAAACCACGGATTCGGAGACTTTGGGAATCATCTGGGGATTGTTCGATCTTGATCCCAAGGAACTTGCGTCAAATGACGGATCTGAACAATTTCTGCCGGAGGAATTGCTCAGGACAGATGAAATTCTTGAACATCCGGTTTTCAAAAACTACCGGTCTGAAACCGAGCTGATGCGGTATGCGCGTAGACTGATGGATAAGGATATTGCTCTAGACCGTTCTATGATTCCCTTGGGATCGTGCACAATGAAGTTGAACGCGGCGACAGAGATGATTCCCGTATCATTTTCCGAGTTTGCAAACATTCATCCCTTCGCGCCCGAGAGCCAGACCCTCGGTTACCAGAAACTGATTGGCGAGCTTGAAAATATGCTTTGCATTGTAACCGGGTATGATGCTGTTTCACTACAACCCAATTCCGGAGCGCAGGGAGAATACGCAGGGCTTCTCGCCATAAGAAATTACCATTTATCCCGAGGCGATGGAGAGCGAACCGTTTGTCTCATACCTTCTTCTGCTCACGGCACCAATCCGGCCTCGGCCCAAATGGTCGGTATGGACGTGGTCGTGGTCAAATGCGATGACAACGGAGATATCGACATTGATGATTTGACAG
>JBPCWG010000004.1:0-2774 GCA_051009705.1 Methyloligellaceae bacterium
ATTCTCGAGAAAGTGCTGCCCGAAGACATGAAATCTGGCTGGCTGCAGCCCATTGTCGATGGCCAAAGCCGTTCGTCATTTGCGATGACCGAGCCCATGCCGGGTGCTGGTTCCGACCCTTCCGCGATGCTGACCACGGCCCGGCAAACTAACGGTATGTGGGAAATAAACGGTCGTAAGCACTTTATTACCGGTGCGGAAGGTGCAGACATTTTCATATTGATCGCCAAGACGTCGGATGATCCACGCAAAGGACTAACGGCTTTTCTACATAGGGGATCCGATGAAGGATTTCGTATAGAGCGACGCATTCCTATCATGGGCCCTGAGGAACATGGTGGTCACTGCGAAGTCGTTTACGAAAATCTCGTCATACCGGACAAGCAAAGGATGATGAACATTGGCGACGGCTTAAAACTGACGCAGATGCGATTGGGAACCGCGCGACTAACCCATTGCATGCGCTGGCTCGGCCTTTCCAAACGAGCACTGGAAATTGCATCGGCGTACATTGATGAACGCATGAGTTTCGGAGAAAAACTCAGCGATCGAGAGGGTGTGCAATGGATGATGGGGGAAGCCGCCATGGGTATACACACCGGCCGGCTGCTGACCATGTATGCCGCCTGGAAGCTTGACCAGGGTGATTTTGCCCGTAAGGAAGTTTCGATGGCCAAGGTTCAGGTTGCCGATGTGCTGCACAACTCAGTGGACACGGCCATTCAGCTTCTGGGGGCCAGAGGATATTCCAAAGATACCATACTTGACTGGATGTACCGCTATGCCCGGCAGGCCCGGCTTGTGGATGGCGCATCCGAAGTACACAAAATGGTACTGTCGCGATTTTTTCAGAATGAAGGGTTGGATTTCTGGACCTGGGATTAGGAGAGTACCAATTTGAACTCTGAAAGTTTAGAGGCTCTGGAGAACTATCTCCGAGATCTGTTTTCCCCGAACAATGTCGCTGTTACCGAAGTGCATCGACTTGCCTACGGAGCTATTCAGGAGAACTGGCGGATCGAATGCACGGTGGAACCCGGCAATGATCCGGATCGAAAGGCTTATGTCCTGCGCACCGATGCCGCCGCGAAAATACCTACCAGTCACAACAGATCCCTAGAGTTCGATATCCTTGGAATCGCTTTCGCTCACGGGTGTAGAGTTCCCAAACCGGTCAGCTATTGCCCGGACCCGTCTGTCGTCGGCAAACCTTTTTTCCTGATGGAATTTTTATCAGGTACGGCCGACGCCCGTAATCTCACCGGATTCAATCGTCCAATCGATCAGGGAAACGCGCTGGTCTCTAAGCTGGGTACGGAACTCGCAAAAATTCATGATCTGTCGGAAGCAGATGATTTGCACACTCTCTTACCGCGTCCCGAACAAAAGCCCGCAGCCCATGCGATTGACACCTACAGAAGTTATCTGGATTCGCTTCCGGCGGCGGCTCCAGTTTTGGAATACGCCCTGCGTTGGGCGGAACTCAATCAACCCGAGACCCAGCATTATGTCTTCTGTCACCGGGATTTCCGGACCGGCAATATCTTGATCGATGGCGATCAGATTACTGGAATTCTTGATTGGGAATTCGCGAACTGGAGCGATCCCATGGAAGATGTCGCCTGGTTCTGCGCCAAATGCTGGCGTTTTCTGAGACCGGACCGCAGCGCCGGAGGTATTGGCAACCGTGATGCATTTTTTTCCGCTTATGAAGCGGCGGCCGGGCGGCACATTGACCCCCTGGTGATCGACTACTGGGAAATAATGGCGCACATTCGCTGGGCCATCATTGCCCGGCAACAGGGTGAGAGATTTTCATCCGATAACGAACCCAATCTGGAAGCCGGCCTCACCGCCTATATTGCACCGGAGCTGGAGTTTGAAATTTTGAACCAGATAGAAGAATACGCGAAATGACTGATCGCCCACCCCTGACTGAAATGCTCGAATTTGCGCGAAATGAATTGCGAACGACATTGCGTTCCGCCCTGCCCGAAGAACACAAATATACGGCCTTGATGATCGCCAATCTGATTGCGATAGCTGTACGAACACTGGAGGCCGATCCGCGTGAACAGGAATTGGTACTACAGCAATTGTATGAACTCGTGGACAAACACAAACGGGGAAACAAAGAATCCAAAGAGCTTCCTGACAATGAACTAAAGACTCTGGGCAACAAAATTCGCGATGGAGGGTTCGATCCCGGCAGCACCAACTCCGAGCAACTTGTTGATTTTCTCAGATCGATGACCGTGACCCGCGTCAAAAGGTTCAACCCAAGAGCACTTGACTAGTCAATGACACCTTCTGCCGAAACGTTGTTCTAAAGCTGAGCCCGAAGTTTATTGCGGATGATTTTTCCCGTTGTCGTCAGGGGAAGTGACGATACAAATCGGATTTTCCGCGGATATTCATGAGCGGCAAGATTGGTGCGAACGAAATCCCGGATTTCCTCTTCAAGCGCCTGAGTCGGCAAAAATCCCTCGTTCAGAACGAGGAAGGCAACAATGATTTCCGTTCGCTCCGGATCCGGTTCGCCGACGACGCCTGCAAACTGGATGGCCGGATGTCGGATAAGGCAATCCTCAACTTCGCCGGGTCCGATACGATAACCTGACGAGGTAATAACATCGTCCTTGCGGCCGACAAACCGCAGCCACTTGTCCGATTCCCATACGCCCTGGTCTCCGGTTACCAGCCAATCACCAATAAATTTATCCTCGGTCGCCTGGGCATTATTCCAGTATTCAAGGAACATGACGGGATCCGGT
>JBPCWG010000005.1:0-12020 GCA_051009705.1 Methyloligellaceae bacterium
TGCCAAGGCTGCTCAAAAGTACAAGATCAACTGGAAACCCAAAAATCTGTCGGGACCAGGTCGTTCCCTGACTAAATTCCTGCACGAACCACACTTGAGTTTGGTTGGTAATGAGGGGTGCATGACTTGCCACAAGCTCAATAAAGTGACGGGTAAGAAAAAGATGGACCGTTTTGATCCGTCAAAATTTCAGTCAAACTTTTCAATGATTGAAAATAACACATGCGCAGAATGTCACAACGACCAAAACACGCGACAGGATTGCCTCGTCTGTCACAACTACCATTCCGAAACAATCCAGTCCAAGAAGCCGACTACCCGGTTGACGTTGCAAGAGTCCGCAAAACAAATACCGGCAAAATGAGAATGGTAGCCAAGTAAGACAGGTCGCGTTCTTAGAGATCAAGGATAATGTCGGTTTTGGGCCGCGATACGCAGGGTAAACAACTGCCTTTTGCAACAGCGACCGAAGGGTTTTGCGTGTAGTCGACCGTTCCGCTCTTGAGTTTAATCTGGCAGGCGCCACACTGTCCGGAGCGGCAACCATGGTTAGGAGACAAGCCATTAACTTCGGCGAGTTCAAGAATATTATTAACGTGCGAACTCCAGTTCACATCTATTTTCGATCGTGCAAACCGGACTTTTATCCTGCTGCCCGCGCTAGGTGTCAGTATTTCCTGCCTGTTGGACAGCTGCTGGACATTTGATTTGCGTGCACCGAAGGATTCCATGTTTATATCACTATCCGGCACACCGCTGTTTACCAGATTGTCTCGAATGGTATCATTAAAAGCCTCCGGACCGCAGACGTAAAATAGGTAATCCCTTCTTTTCAGCATCCGGAGTATGGGTTCAATTTCGACACGGCCATCCACATGGTAGTCAACGCCACGACGGCAGGATTGGGTCGGCCGGCTGTAGTAAACAACATGTCGATAGTTGACAAGCATCGATTGCAATAAGCCCAAATCATTATACATCAAGTGACTGTTTTTGTTTCTGACTCCGTAGAACAGCCAGATTTCTCGCTGAGATCGCCTGGTTGCCAGAGAATTCAGCATGCTCAGAAGCGGTGTAATACCGGAACCACCTGCGATAAGTACTATCGGCCGGTCCGATTGGCTATCCAGCGTAAAGTTTCCACCCGGTCTTTGGACTCTGACAGTGGATCCGACGCCGACATGATTGTGAAAATAGGCCGAACAGCAATTTTTGGAATCGGCTTGAGAAGCTTCGAACATCTGGTTCTTGATCGTGATGCGATATCTGTATGGTGAGTTCTCCGGCGCTTCTGAGAGTGAGTAACATCGTTTGATAGGCGAACCGGGATTCGAGTCCGGAAGTTCAATCATAACATGCTGACCCGGTTTAAATCCGGGTAGCGGTCGACCGTCAGTTGATGCGAGATAGAAGCTGCAAATCGAACGATCAAGGGTTTCATACTCCCGTGCCACCACTTTCAAGTTCATGGCATCGGGTTCTGATTCCATCGTTACAAATGCAGATTGTTGCGGACTGGACATCGGTATCTTCCCGGTTTTGATTTTTTCAAAACCAAAGCGAATTTTCTTTCTGGTTTGAATGTGACGGTTTAACAAGCCAACGGCACCATAAGCGCCCCGGGTCAGTGCGGCCGTAATGGCAAGTGCGCCGGCAAGTGATACAATATCTCCTGGATTCATCCTATTTGCTCCTGATTTGAACGTGACATTTACGCACACTCAATATTCCGCAGAAGGTCGCGGAACGCTGGACTAATAGACGATTTGAATCTCGGCCCGAGCTCCATACCCATCATCACGACTTTCATTAAATGTGTAAAAACTCTCGAATTGCAGTTGTACATGCCGGCCAAGGGCGTGCTGATACTGGAATCCAAAACCCAGACTATCGAAACCATCGCCGCTGAGATCATGTCGGAATGCCGCCTCAAGTATAAGATTGCGTCTTTTATTATCCCAGAACGCCTGATAGCCAATTGCACCACCTATAACGTCATCGTTGATGAAGGGATTGATTTCCGCTCCGTACGTACTCAAGTTTGGAGACGCAAATAGGATCCCCGTATTAGCCAGCGGACCGCCGACAATGGCCTCTCTTCCTGCCTGCGTATAGTTTCCTAATCCGAGGAATGAGTTGAAATAGACGATATCGTCCGAACCTTTGACGTTTTTCGATAGTTCCGAAGTAATGAGAACACCGTTTCCGACAACTCCTTGAATTTCATCCTCCAGGGCAAACGATGCATTAACCCGAAAGGCTGTACTCATGCCTTCCCAAAATGCCAGCCTTTGTATGGCTGAAGCCCCGACATAAAACCCGTCACCGTTGCCGTCGTCCTCGATATAAATCATATCAAGATTGTATGTGCTGACATGTGCGTCGGCAGCCAGAAACAATCCGTAGATGTCTGCGTCCAGGTCCAGTTCAGCATCGTTGCGGTCGACCCTGTTCCAGCCATACATGGCCGAAACCCTGAAATTGGATGTTCCTGAGAGCGGAATGTTGTTTCGGATGATACCAACGGCATCGATCGTGTCGTTAATGAGTATGCCTTCCTGAAACACGAATGGCTGACGTCCGACTGTAAACCCGAAATCGAGAGGCCAGACCCCGGACTTGTCGAGATTAGGGAATAGACTTCCAAAATCTCCCTCGAAGAACAAAGTTTCCAGTCCGACATTGAGTTCATTATTGAACCCCTCGCTCTGTCCTTCGAACGTATATCGGGTAAATTGATCCGGCCTGTTGTTATCCAGGGATCTGAGGCCGAGAAGTATTTTTTCCGTACCGGTGAGCTGCAGATTAAAAAAGAGATCAAGACGATTCGAAATCTCGATTTCCGTCTCCCGATTGGAACGGCCGTCCTGAAAGGACTGCAGGGCTGTTCGGTTAATGAAATACCCCCACAATCTGGGCTGCCAGACCGCACCTGTGAAAGGTATTTCAAATCCCGAACTCAGATTGCCGGTGTCCAGAAAGCCATCCCCCAACTCGAGAAACAATCCGGGCCGATCCGGCAACCTGCCGACTTTGGTTTCTTCGGCTTCAGTTTTGAACGGCAGCTGTTCGTCTTTCAAGGACTGGACTTCAACCTCATCTCCCAGGGGCCAGAGCCAGCTATACCATTTTTTCTCATACTGTTCCTCGGCCTGTAAATTTCCAGGCATCAACAAAATCAAACCGACAACGACAGGTACGGCAACGAGACGAAAGATACTTGTTAGAATGTTGGTACGGATCACGAGATCGCTCCTCACTATTTTTCCAATTGTGTTCTTGTTTTCGATTTGGCGATTACGCGCTTATCTTTGCCTCCGTGACCTGTTTGCTGTTGCTGAACTGTGAACATCGAACACAGCGTCCTTCGTCCACAAAACCTGGGTACCGGCAATCAACCTCTTTCCCAGTTCCATTGGCTTCAGATTGAAGTCGAAACCGACGTCCTGAATGCCCAGCAGGAGATTGATCGGAACAGCCTGGGCTTTCAGTTGAACTGTTGCCTTGTAAGGCCCTTTTCCTGTCAAAGCTCGACGTTGGACTTTGTATTTCGCCCATCGATGCCCCAGGGGTTCGATACCCTTCTTGTGATTTCGTTCTGTGGCAGGTTCACCTGTAAAGACAAGCGAACTCGTCGAGGGTAATACTCTCGGAAGAGCAAATGTCGGAAATGGAATTGGGATGACGTGTTCAATCTCACCGCCCCGGCCATTTTGCGTGACGAAGATGGATTGCAGACTGAACAGGTACGGATCCCGTTTCATTTTGCCTGCATGGACATATGATGAATGCCCGTCTTTCAGGTCACCGTTAGGATCCCGATCCCCGGACCGGAAAATTACTTTTCCATCCCGGTCGGTCACATTCACTTCCAGCCAAACAAGACGTTCGCCGGTAAAACCTGTGGGTACGTTGTGCCCGTCGGTTGCATTTTGAACCTGCACTCGGAATGCAAGACCGTTAGCGTTGCTTTGATCAACCCGGATGTCCCCGAGCTGAAAGCCATTTTTAAGAACTTCCTTGCGTTTCCTTTCAGCGAATTCGAGAAGTTCGAACTGCTCTTTAAGGATTTCCCTTGCCTCGTAACGATCGTCAATTGAGGCCCAGGCTTGCGGGAACTTGTATCTGGCAGATACGCTATTTTCAAATTTATCTGTTCCCCAGCCTTCTTCGTGGCGGAATTCGATCCACTCCTTGAGTGTCTTAAAGGAGGCGGCTTTCTGGTTGTGCGGAAAAATGCCCGGATGAATTAGAGAATAATCAGGTCCGGCAAAAAAGTGGCTCGTAAGTTTGCGGGTCTCTGTCGGCTCCCCGCCAACGACTGCGGCAGGGCCCTGTTCATAACCGGACGGTTTACCCTGCTCTTTACCCATATGGCAATCCTGGCAGGTGACGCCTTTTGCGGCGGCCGGAGACAGACGATATTCGCTGAACGCTTCTTCCAGTCGGAAACCATTAAATAAAGTTACATCGTGGCAGCTTCCGCAGAATGTCGGTGTCTGGATGGAGGCGAATAGTTTTGCCTCATTGTGAATCTGTCTGCCTGGTTTTTCAGGATCAGTTACGACACGGAATTTTTTCGGATCCTGCAGGACATCTTCGACGCCCTTGTTACCTTTCGGACCAAATACGGGTTCCGTTAGTCCACCTTCAACCAGAGCCAGCCTGCCGCTGACTTTATTGTAAGCTTTGTCGATCCGGTGGCAAACGACACAGGTTATGCCTTCACGGGAAGTTGGATGACGGGTCAAATTTGACTGGTAAGGACTCTCACCCAGGTTGGCACCCACAGGACTATGGCAACGAAGACAGAAATCACCATTGGATCCATTACTCAGCTTATTGATTTTGTTATTCAAAGAGAGATAAACGGGACTTAACTGTGCATAGGCATGTTGAGACACCGACCACTCTTTGTAGTGCTTCGGATGACAGATGCCGCAAGTATTCGCGGAGGGATAACGATTTTCGACGAATAGCTGAAGATGTTGCTCATCGGCCGAGAGTTCACCTTCTTTATCCGCTTCAGGGCGAGGATTCTTTTTCCTGCTCTTGGCTGCATTTGGATTTTCATACTTTTCCAGAGACTCTTTGAGGAGTTCATCCTCCGGATTTCGTTTGGCCGCAACAGCTTGCGCAAGCCGGTCAAATTTCGGTTTTCCAGAAGAAACCGAGGACCTGCTCTGCTGATCAGACTTAAACGCTTCGCTGGCTGTTTTCAGATCTTGTATAAGAGATCTGGGTTGATTATCAGCCAATCCGTTACTTCGTCCGACTTCTTCCGCAAAAGTATTCGCCGGCAAGAGTGATGTTATAAAAATCAAACATCCAAAACCAATAAAGCGGAATAAGGAATTTAGATTCTCGACTGTATTCACCGTTTTGTCCCCCAAGTTAAAAATGAGTCTTCTCCCACCCAAATTTAAATCAGGAAGGCCCGGAAAAATCCGAACCGAAACGTCTGTCAATGGATCTGAATTAGAGATGGTCTTGCGATCGGTTGTAAAACCGAATGCAGGATTTCCATCCCGAGTTCAAAAACAAAACAGATAATCTAAAAGGAGAGTTTGCGAATCCCGGCAAATAAATTCTGGAAAAAAGAGGTATTCTATCAATCGTCGATCTGATCGAAATCAAATCTAAAGTAATGGCAGTGAGCAGCTATCTTGTTCGTCTCGTCCTATTCGAACCGAGTATCTGCTCCTGTAAATCCTCCGGGCCTGCTTACTCTTAAGCAACAATACTGTAATTGAATATCGGGCCAACTTCGTGAATTAGAAAACTCAGACCCGACCAATGCCGTTAAGAAAAAGTTAACAATTCGAATATCGAAAAGATTTGTGTTTTAGGTTTGAAAAACACTAGGCAAAACTGTGTTCAATTCGTGACTAAAATAACGAAGTATTTTGATCTTGAAACGAACATCAAATTTGGGAGGTATGATATTGATATAATGAGAAAATCTAATCTGAAAGCAGATCGGAACTCGGATCCGCATATCCGTAAAGTTCCGATCCACTTTCAGTTTTGAACTCCATGGTCCCAGGCGTCTTCGAGTTATCCTGAGATTCGGAGATTCAGTAGCCTGATGGCAATATCACGGAAGGCTTCTCTCAAATCCTCACCGTTTTCGGCATTAAAATAGCCGCCATCGTCTGAAGCGCAAGCCCGAAGAGTCGCTTCAGCATTTGCGGGAGCCTGAAAAGCGACAGAGTAGATAACGACGTTATTGCTTTTCATATCATCACAGATTTCGATTGCTTGATCTGATGATGTCTGGTTTTCCGCACCATTGAGATAGCTGGTGTTGAATTCCCCATCAGTCATCAGGATGACCGCCTTGATTGTATCCGCTTCATTATACTCGACAGGTTCACTTTCTGCAGGCCAGACGTCAGACCATTCAGGTGAAATCAAGTAGTAAGCCCACGCTGTTCCAAGATGTCCGGCTGTCCAGCCACCGGTTGAGAAACTGTTGATGCTGGAATTCAATTGCGCACGACTGTCGGTTATCGGCAGAATTTCACTTGCCGGACAGGAATATTTAAAGTTCTCCGGATCGGCGGGATCGTCTTCAGCGCTCAGGAAGCTACCGTTGTCTGGAGCCGCATCGGTATAGGCATCGGCGCCATTACGTTCAAATACGCAACCATCGAGGCTCTCATCATCACTGACGACTGCCGCATAAGATCCCGCATTTACAGTTGCCGAATAAGGGGCAAATCCAATGCGTGTTTCCTGATCCGGTGGATTTCCATCTTCGGGAAGAAGAATATCAACGAGATCCCGGGCTGCCTGTTTCAGATCAGCAATCTTTGTCCCGCTCATCGAACCCGTGATATCGATCATAACACCAAGTTCAATGTCCTTGCGGTCATAGATCACGGTTGAATTGCGACTGAAAGAGAAAGCATCGAAATCCATAACCCGTGAGAAGGTATTATTGACCAATCCATCAATGGATAAGTTGACCGAAGGAACGCTGCGATCAATCACGACTTGCAGTTCTTCAAAGTCAACATCCATATCTTCGGTATTCTCGACATTGGCTTCAAAATATTCTTTGGCGATGTTTTTAATTTCATCGTCGGAAGCATCGGTCTCGCTGAGAACCTTCGCTGCGGCGAGAGCAGCGGCATCAAGGGCCATAGTTGTCGATCGTGCCGCATAAACGACTCGCGCACCATCGATAGCCAGCCCCATGAAGGCAACGAGAACCACAAAACAGATACCGAAAATAATGGCCACCCCGCCTTTATCATCATCTCTAAATTTGAGAATGGAAGGGATTACAGAAATCATTGGATACACCTCGAAGACTAAAAATTAAGACATCTGGTGTTTCGCAAAAGGCAGACCCATTATTCCATCATGCTGGAACTTCAAAATTTTAACGTTTTGTCAATCTATTAAGATATTTAACTTCTTGTTATTGCAGGTTTTTATTCTCTTAATACGAATTGAGAAGATTAATAAAATTTACAATTTAAGGATTAGGCTGATTACAAGTGTTTCAAATTGGTAAATAGTGAAACGAATTCGACACAATTCATGCCGCAATGATCACCCGACAATCGCTCATATCCTAAATTGTATTAACGAAAATGAATGCAGTATTTAACGATGTAGGAAATTGAGATTGTCTGTGTTCTGGTCAAGAAGCAACGACGTCAAGAATAAGGAATAACAAAATGATAAGAGCAACCGGTCGCCATTTCCTGCAGGTTCCTGGTCCTAGTAACGTCCCTGAGTCCGTATTACTTGCCATTGCAAAATCGACAATTGACCATCGTGGACCTGAATTTCAGGAATTGACCCGATCAATTCTGCAAAAATTTGAACAGATCTTTGATATTTCCGATCCGGTTGTTCTTTATCCTTCATCTGGAACCGGCGCCTGGACCGCGGCTCTATCAAATTGCCTGTCTCCAGGTGACAGGGTCCTGGCATTCGAAACGGGCCATTTCGCTGTGCTTTGGAAAAATATCGCAACCGATCTTGGATTGGACATCGTTTTTGAACACGGAGACTGGGGAGCCGCTATTGATCCCGGCAGAGTTGAAACATTGTTGCGGGAGGACAAAGAGCACCGGATCAAAGCCGTCTGTATCGTACATAACGAAACATCGACTGGAGTTGAGACCAATATCGGCGACGTTCGTCATGCGATGGATGCCTCTCAACATCCCGCTCTTCTTCTCGTGGATGCGGTTTCGTCTCTTGGCTCCCTTCCCTACAAGCATACGGAATGGCGGGTCGATGTTACGATCAGCGGTTCCCAGAAAGGTCTCATGCTACCACCGGGAATTGGCATTAATATCGTCAGTGATAAGGCGCGGGAATTTGCCAAACATGGATCTCTCCCCAAAGCCTATTGGGATTGGGAACCTATGGTTAAGAGTAACAAGGACGGGTTTTATCCCTATACACCGCCAACAAACCTGATGTTTGGATTGGAACAGGCCCTGACTCTTATGCTGAGTGAAACCATAGATGAGGTCTATCGCCGACATCAACGACATGGCGAAGCCACGCGCGCGGCCGTGCAGGCCTGGGGACTGGAAACTGTTTGCAGTCAGACGGAACACCACAGCAATGTGACAACGGCATTGATGATGCCCGACAATATCAATGCAGATGAAATTCGAAAAATTGCGCTGGAGAGGTTCAATGTTTCTCTCGGCACGGGACTCGGAAAACTGTCCCAGAAAGCTTTTCGCATTGGGCATTTGGGAGATTGCAACGATCTAATGCTGACGGGAACCCTGACCGGTGTCGAAATGGCACTCGATATCGGCAATGTTCCAATTCAGGCGGGGGGTGTCACCGTCGCTATGAACAAACTGAAATCCGGATAGCCACCCATATTGCCAGCAATCCGTCGAAACTTTTGTATTGTTTCCGTTAAAGCCGGATAACAATCTCAATTTAGCATGCAAATCAGGCTGGCGGTGGTGGAAAAAGCGCTCAATTGCTCTTGTATTTCTGTATTCGGCTCTTAAACACTTAAGAGCGACTGATATTCATTCGCCGAATGCCGTAAGCAGTTGATAAATCGGAAACGGCACCCGCAAACACATATCACAATTCTTGCTGTAATTCGGAAATCTAAGACAAGCGTGACATCATGAATTTTTTCAGTACGTTCTGGAATAACATTGTCCAGGTATGGACTACCGGAGTTTTGGGAACGGGATTCGGTGCTATTGCGGCGACTGTTTTCATCGTCCTGTGTTTCGCACTGACCAGGGTGTTTATTGTCCGACAGATCCTGAATATATTCAGAGCTGTGGCGCGACGTACCGAAACCGATCTCGACAATCTATTTATAGAAGCCCTAGTGCAGCCACTACGCTTTGCATTTGTGCTCATCGGATTTTCAATTGCCGTCCATGCGACGGGAATTTACGAACAGACACAATCTTGGATGGGAATTCTCATTCGTTCGATGATCGCTGGAACGCTCTTCTGGATCCTTTTTAAGTTTGTTGATCCTTTGTCGCTCGTCATCAACAAATTTCTGTCAAAACTGGATACTTCATCAACGGCACGTGAAACTTTGCGTGGATTTTTTGTTCGCATTTTCAAGATCATAATTTTTGCTCTTGGGGTTTCGGCCGTCCTTCAGGAATGGGGGTTCAACGTAGCCGCCGTATTAGGTAGTCTTGGCTTGATAGGCATGGCGGTTGCGCTTGCTGCAAAGGACGTTGTCTCCAATCTGTTCGCGGGTATTACTATATTTTTCAACCGAACTTTTGAAATCGGTAACTGGATCAAGACGTCAGATATAGAGGGTGTCGTTGAGCATTTGGGATTAATGACAACCAAGGTACGCCGTTTCGATAAGGCACTTATCGTCGTCGAGAACCGGGCCTTGACCAGTCAGCCCATCACAAATTTCTCCCGCATGACCAACAGGCGGATTTACTGGAAAATCGGATTGGAATATCGCACGACACAGGAACAACTGAAAAACATCGTTGCAGAAATCAAGCAGTATGTGTTTGAAAACGAAGAATTCGAAACCGATCCTAAACGCGTTTCCACATTTGTCGTTGTCGATGAGTTTGCGGATTCAAGCATTAATGTCATGCTCTATTGTTTTACTAAAACGACCGTTTGGGGCGAATGGCTCAAAATCAAAGAAGAGTTGGCATTGAAGATAAAGGATATTGTCGAGCGCAACAAAACCGGTTTCGCTTTCCCGTCATCATCTCTCTATGTTGAAACGCTGCCATTTGGAAAACCTGAGGCTTTTCCAGTCGCACCAAAAACGCGTCGTAAATCGCGCCGAACAACGAAGGTCGCAGAGCAACAAACCGGATAGGTTCGCTTTGGGATCAACTGAATACAAACTAACTTCTATTCCGCCGCACCGGTCTCAAGGGTCGGCAAAACCGCGCCGGCAATTTTTTGCTTTGTATCCTTATTCAGATCGTCGCCTTCGGCTTCGGACAGACGGACAGTAACTTCTCGATTTGCAAATCGGATACCCTCAGACTGAAACAACTCCCGGATTTTTGCAAAGACGTAACGACGCGCCAGCCATTGATCTCCCGGGCGAGTTTTGAATTTCACACCGATGATCATCGCTGAGTCATCCATTTTTGTAATGCCTTGTGATTTCATGGGTTGCAAAAAGAGATCTCCGATTTCAGGATCTTTTTTGAGATCCTTACCCAGTTCTTTGAGCAGTTTCCGAACCTTGGCTTCATCTGTGTCGAATGTCAGACGCAGTTTCAGTTTCATCATGGCCCAGTCTCGGGAAAAATTACTGACCATCTGAATATCCCCGAAAGGCAAAGTGTGTAGCGCTCCATCAATGGAACGAACCTGCATCGAACGAATTGATATTTTTTCAACCGTTCCACGAACTTGATTCACATCGATTATTTCCCCGCGACGGAAGGAGTCATCAGCCAGGAAAAACGCGCCGGAGAATATATCCCTAACCAGCGTCTGGGCGCCAAAACCAAGCGCTATCCCCACAACGCCGGCACCACCCAGAAGCGGCGCAATGTTGACCCCCAATCGGGCGAGGATCATGAGCAGGAAGATGGCAACGATGGCAACGAGGATAAAATTGCGAAATAGCGGCAGAAGCGTCGCCAGACGCGATATATTGCTGTTGCCTGCCGAAGTGTCGGTATTGTGCAGTTTCTGTTCAATCTTGGTCTTCGCAAGGATTCTGGTCGCCTCATAGACAAAGTACCCGACAAAACCCAGTAGGATCACGTCCCAGAAAATGACGATCTTGCTTGTGGCATCGAAAATACCAATTCCCCACAAAGTGATAATACTGCCAATCGCAAAGAAGATAATCAGGACAGCCGAGATGCGCCGTGCCAGAGAAGAGAATTCTGCCGTCCGCAACAGAGAATATTTAATCTCCTGATCAGGTTCGGAAGTCGCCTCAGGCAACATCTCACTTGTTTTGTCGATCGCTATTTTCAACCCCGAAGTTTCGAGTTGATCTTCCCGGTCTATGGGTTGAAAACATCTCTCGATAATGACTGTTCCCAGCGCATACAGCATTAGTGACGAAATCACGACTAGAATCATACCTGCCCCCAGGTTTCCGGCTCCAGGGATTTCCAGAATTAACCTCACCACAACCGCCAGGACGGTGATGACTATATAAATGAGTGACAATGACAACCAGTTCGAAAGGATCAACTCGGACCAGGTAGAGTTCGACATATCGTCTCTTTTTCTGAGACCGAATGCCTGGGAAATTGTTTGTCGATTGAGTACGAGCAGCAGGATGTGAAAACCAAAGAAAACCAAACTGACCCCCAGCGCAAAAATCTTGAACGTATTTTTGTCTAGTTCGAGTACGCGCAACCAATGACCGAGCCCCAGAATAGAACAGGTCAGAACGGCACTGCCTATAAGCCAGTAGTTCAAATCAGAGGATTGAGCATCACTAATATTTGGGATTCGATGATCTGGCATATCCGGCGCCAGCCAAACTCGCCAGAAACCAATCAACATTCTGGCGACTGCAACGGCTGCAAGCA
>JBPCWG010000006.1:0-14835 GCA_051009705.1 Methyloligellaceae bacterium
ACGGATCTGAGCTCGGTGCATAGTTCATGACAAGCAATATGATCGATCTGACATCGGGCCAGAGAACGGAGGGGCTGGAGCGACGATCAGCATGATTTTCCAGCCAGCCCATGTCACCATGATAGCCTCTGTCCAAAAACTTTTTGAGTCGGGAACCAGCGTCGGCCAATCCGTTCGGACTGGCAATCCTGACATCATCGAATCCCAGCTCGGTTCCCCGACGGAACAGCTCAGATTTCAGAGATGGGGGCGCACGGTTCATCCTCAAAAATCCAGGTTCGTATAAATCGAGGAGGGTATGAGACCGGGGATTCTGTCACGCAATAGATTCTGGAATGACGGTCTGGATTTTAGTCGCGCATACCAGACCCGTGCCGCCTCGCATTCTTCCCAGGGAACATCTCCCAAATAGTCAAGGCAAGACAATTGTGCCGCCGCGGCCAGATCTGCAAAACTCAGATCTGCTCCGGACAGCCAGTTCCTCTGCTCGGAAAGTGTTCCAATGTACCGCAAGTGCGATTTAAGGTTTTTGTGCGCAGCCCGCAGGAGATTAAGATCCGGCGGTGAGCCGTCAGGATCCGTTGACTTGTAGAGTTTTTCTTCCAGGAAACAAATACTGACTTCATTAAAAAATTTCACATGAAACCAGTCGACAAGCCGGCGTGCTTCGGCGCGAACTGCGACGTCACCGGGAAACAAGCCCGTATTCAATTGACTGTCAGAACCCGAAGGATTGACTTCAGACAAATATTCGGAAATCGCATAGGTGCCGCAAAGCACCGGACCGTCATCGATGATCATGACCGGCAAGGTACCGGCGGGATTAATTTCAAAAAATTCCGGGTCGCGCGTGTGCGGATGTTCTTCGACCAGCAGAGGATCAATCTTCATTTCCCGGGCCAAAAGCCGGATGGACCGGGAAAACGGGCAGAGCGGATAATGTATCAATGTGTACATTGTCGGTCCGATCAGAAAGAGAGGGACTAGTGGATAGGCAACAAGCCTGTTTTCAGTCTCTTGTTTCTCGGGTATAGAACTCGCACCCCGTTAATTCAATACTCGAGAATTTTCCACCTCGCAAACACCAACAAACCAGGTCTTTTTATGCCATTGGAACAGATCGTTGTCCTGGCAATCGTCCAAGGAATAACCGAATTTCTGCCGATTTCGTCATCCGGGCATCTGATATTGATACCGGAACTGACAAACTGGGCGGATCAGGGAATTGTAACGGATGTTATGGTCCATGTGGGTTCCCTGTTTGCGATTCTGGCCTATTTCTGGCGCGATATTATCCAGCTCATTATCGGATTTTTCGAGTTACTGCAGCTGAAATGGAATGATCGCTCTCGTCTCGCAGCCTATATCATCCTCGCCACAATTCCGGCGGTTATCGCCGGTTTGTTCCTGAAATCCATCGGCTTTTTCGAGCAGATCCGGGGCATTCAGATCGTCGCCTGGAATGCCATCATATTTGGTATTTTGCTGTATGTAAGTGATCGCTATGGACAAAAGCTATTTTCCATGTTCGAGATGAAACTGCCCCAGGCTCTGGTGATTGGCGTGGCCCAGGCTTTGGCCCTTATTCCGGGTACGAGCCGTTCCGGAATTACCATTACAGCGGCGCGGTTTTTGGGCTTCAAACGCGAGGAAGCCGCCCGCTTTTCGTTTCTCCTCGGCGCTCCGGCGATGGCCGGTGCGGGTATTTTGATTTATCTCGACATCTTGGAACGTGGTGAGTCTATTCCCATCGATGCCATTTACGCGGCCATCCTCTCATTCTTTTCCGCTATTGTTGCCATCGCTTTTCTTATGTCGATCGTCAAGAGAATGAGCTTCTTGCCGTTTGTCATCTACCGGCTTCTCCTGGGAATCGGCCTACTCTATGTTGCCTACACTTAGGGGCCAGCTGAATTGAGAGCATCTCAGCCCTGTTCGTTTCAGGATTGTATTGTGTAGTTTGAAAACTGCCCTTTGGCTCGGAAACGTTCCAGATATTCCGGGACAATATTGCCGGTTGTCTGGAGCGAATGGATCCCCAACCCCTCAAAAGTTCTTTTCTCGGTTACCGCATTCTCGCTCACGATATTGTCCTGCTGCAACAGGCGCACCTGATCGACAGTGAGTGGCGGCGTCGGCAGCAATTGAAGAAACAAGGCTTTCAGTTTTGCAAAGACGAAAGGAACTCTGATCAGCATGCGTTTCCGGTCTGTAAATTGAAGAACCTGCTGCATCACTTCTTTCAAGGTCATGATCTGGGGACCACCGAGTTCATAGATTGACCCTGGCCGGGCACCGCCTTCCATCGCTGCGACAACGGCACGGGCAACATCTCCCACATAGACAGGTTGTAGTTTGGTTTTGCCGCCGCCGATCAGGGGCAGCACAGGTGCTATTTGCGCAAGACCGGCAAACCTGTTGTAGAAATCATCTTCGGGGCCAAAGATCACCGATGATCGCAGAATGACAGCCCTGTCAATCTCTGAGAGAACGATTTCCTCTCCCTTGGCTTTTGTTCGCGCATAAGACGATTTCGATCCCGGATTGGCGCCGATGGATGAAATCTGGATAAATTTATCGATGCCTGCGAATTTAGCAGCTTCCGCAATATTTCTGGCGCCCTCGACATGCACGGCATCAAACGATTGTTTGCCACGAGAATAGAGCAATCCCACCAGATTGATGATCGCCGAGGAACCTTGAACCGCTTTCGATACAGATGCCGCGTTTCGAACATTCGCCTGAATAGGATTGATCTGCCCAACTCCGCCGAGCGGCTGCAGAAACCCCGCAGTTTCGGGACGCCGCACGGCAACCCGAATTCTGTATCCTTCCTGCGCCAGGGCCCGAACGATGTATCTTCCGACAAATCCCGACCCGCCAAAGATTGTCACGATCTCAGAGTTATTTTGGGCTGACATATTTTCCTGACCCCATTCCTCGGCCACTCATAGTATTTCTCTCATTTCGTATAGAAATTTCCGACGGGTTCAAAGATGACTTTTCGAAGCATCCACAACGCCGTAGGCAAGTATAGCAGGGTTCCGCTTTCTTTTTACAAGATTATCTGTGCCAATTTGTTGACAAGAGAGCTCCTTCGGAATAACTCAGTATCCAAATTGCCCAGATGGCGGAATTGGTAGACGCGCTGGCTTCAGGTGCCAGTGGCCGCAAGGCCGTGGAAGTTCGAGTCTGCTTCTGGGCACCAATTATTTGTAAATTAGATTTGTCGATAAGCTTCTGAAATCAGTCGGTTATATGCGCTGCCCCATAGCGCGCAACATTTCCCGCAATGTGTGATTTATTCTCGGGAAATCGAAAATTTTCCGCTTTGTCCGCATGATCGATTGTTGGCACCGCTTTCGTTGCTGAAATGGATCTGCAACAAACCAAATCTGAAAACATCGTATAAACGACAATGATCGGTTCTGATGGGACGCCTCTCAAAGCTTGATCGATATATTTAGTTGCGTGCATAAAACGTCATTTAGTGTCGCGTTTTGGCGGATTTGTGTATACGAATTGTAGGAAATTCGCGCCGGTTGCTGATACGGATGGGAGTAAAATGACGATAACCCTGCATCGCGATGACTTGCCCGACGATATTACTTTCGCGGGTTCGGTGGCCATAGATACAGAAACACAGGGACTGAACCCGCTCCGGGATCGGTTGTGTCTCGTCCAGTTATCGAGCGGAGACGGTACAGCGCACCTTGTCCAGATAGGAAAACAAAGCACACCCGGCCCCAAGCTGAAGCAGCTTTGTGTTGACCCCGGCATCCAGAAAATTTTTCACTTCGCCCGCTTTGACGTTGCGGTATTGTCTAACTACCTCGGTATAAACATTTCGAATGTCTACTGCACGAAGATCGCATCCAAACTGGTTCGGACATATACCGATCGCCATGGTCTCAAAGATCTATGCTCGGAACTTCTGTCCATTGAACTTTCGAAACAGCAGCAGAGTTCTGACTGGGCAGCGGATACCCTGTCTAATTCCCAGCAGAAATATGCCGCTTCCGATGTCCTGTATCTCCATGACCTCAAATCCAAGCTGGACGCCATGCTTGAACGGGAAAATCGGGTGGAACTGGCGCAAGCTTGTTTTGATTTTCTGCCAACGCGGGCTGCCCTGGACCTCAAAGGCTGGGACGATATGGACATATTTGCGCACTGATCTGATTTGCCGGTAATTCCGAATAGGAATGGATTGCTTATTGAAAAATCACTTATTGAAAAATCAGGCATTTTCGAAATACTGACAGTTCAGAGCCGTAAAATGATCATGATTCCAAGCGACCCTGCGAAGCATGATCGATGGATCAGATTTATAGCGAGAACACTGGAACAGTCTCGAAGACTAATTCTTGAAAAAAGCCGCCAACCGAAGATGAGATACCGAAGTGCAACGTGAAATCCAGCACATACAAACTCTCTCAAACGAACAGCGACACAAGGCTTTTCGTCAGGCAAAACGACACAGCCGGTATGTCCGGCTTTTAAGAATAATCTTTCCTGTATTGGCCCTGTCCGTCGCCGGCCTTTACTTCCTTTCATCATCTTTCGAAATCAATGTTGGCGATTTGCAAGCTAAAATAGAACGGCTTGAAGTTTCGAAAGATGAATTGACAATGGTAAATCCCCGGCTGGAAGGATACACGAACACGAATGGCAAATATCTTGTCTTGGCCGACGCAGCAATACAGAATCTCAAAAATCCAGATCTCATTAAACTCAATGCCATTGATGCGCAATTGACGGAACAGGATGAGTCTTGGTCGCGTGTTCTCGCGGCTACGGGCTCGTTTCATACAAAAAAAGAATTCATGCAATTGCGCGGAGGTATCAAAGTAACATCCAGCTCGGGTATGAATGCTGACCTTGATGCCGCTGACTTGGATATGAAAAAACAAATTATAGTCAGCAAATCCCCTGTAACCGTGCGAATGCCGAGTGGTACGGTTGATGCCGAACAAATGACTCTGCTCGGTGACGATAATGAAGTGGTCTTTGAAGGCAATGTCAAAGTCCGCTTGCTGCGCACGTCGTCCACGAACGCGCAGGCGCAAAATACAGTCCCTTCCGCCAATTGAGCTGCGTCCAACACACTCGTGAGGTTTGAAATTATTAACGCTACAATTGACAATGCCGGAGTTAGGGATCGATGTGGATTTCGATTGAACAAGCGGCTCGGGTCAGCAACTTTACTGCTCCTTAGTTTGTGTCTCCCCATGACCGTGCAGGCTCAAAACCTGGCCGAAGGCTTCTCGACATTCAGCGCTGACTCAAACGAACCCATCGATGTCAATTCGGATAAACTCAGGATTTTGGACGGTGAGAAGACAGCGATCTTCTCGGGCAATGTCATCGCGGTTCAAGGTGAATTTTCCCTGCAAGCCTTGGAACTAAAAGTCCTGTACAGCGGCGAGTTACGATCTGAATCGCAATCTCCTTCCAGTGGCACCCAGGGGCAAATAAAATCGATAAACGCCAAGGGAAAAATCGTTATGAAGTCTGGACAGGATCAGACCGCAAACAGTGACTGGGTGATCTTCGATGTTCCGAACAATCTGGTAACTATTGGTGGTAATGTTGTACTCAAACAGGGAAATAATACACTCACAGGAGATACGCTGATAATTGACCTGAAGAGCGGGAAAAGTAGATTTGAAAAAGGAAGGGTTCGCGGTCGGTTTGTGCCAGTTGCTGCCCGAAAACCGCGTTAGCAGCTATTATCGTTAATAATTTGTAAGGTAAGATCCCAATTAGTTTTTGTAAAATATGGAATCTAGGTTGGTTTGCGTCCTATTTCATTAAATTTTAAGAGCATGTCGGTTTCAATAGCCCGGTGACAGTGAATAAGAAATGGCAATGTTTGGATGGCGGCGATCAAAGTCTTTAACGGATTTTGAAAACCAAGTTGAGCAGCATACGCAAGATTTGCCTGTCGAATTCGACAGGTCCGGCAACGACAATGGTTTGCTGGATTATGCGGAAACCACCGATGGGTGGCTGATTGTTCGATCTGTCGTAAAGAGTTTTAAGAAAAGACCTGTTGTCCGAGGTGTAAGTCTTAATCTGGCACGTGGCGAAGCCGTAGGACTTCTTGGTCCCAACGGTGCAGGAAAAACAACGGTTTTTTATATGATCACGGGTCTTATATCAGCGGATGAAGGTCAGATATCAATTGACGGGCATGATGTCACCAGCCTGCCTATGTATCGCCGTGCACGAATGGGAATCGGTTACCTGCCTCAAGAAGCATCAATCTTTCGGGGTCTGTCGGTCGAACAGAATATCATGGCGGTTCTGGAGCTTGTTGAACCGGATCGCAAAGAACGTGATTATCAGCTCGATAGCCTGCTCGATGAATTCAATATCGCCCGCTTGCGCAAATCACCCGCTATTGCCCTTTCGGGCGGTGAGCGGAGACGTGTCGAAATTGCGCGTGCCCTGGCCAGCCGACCTTCTTACATGCTGCTGGATGAACCGTTCGCTGGTATTGATCCGATTGCAATCGGCGATATTCGGGAACTTGTACTTCATCTCAAGCAGAGGGGTATTGGCGTCCTGATTACGGATCATAATGTGAGAGAAACGCTGGAGTTGATTGATCGGGCATACATCATCCATGACGGACACGTACTGACCGAAGGGACTCCTGATCATATTATTGCAAATGAAGACGTTCGCCGTGTGTATCTCGGCGATATGTTCGAGTAGATGCAGATTGGCGAGCTGAGGATATAGAAACGATGGCATTATCTGCAAAACTGGAACTAAGGCAAAGCCAGTCCCTGGTGATGACACCGCAACTTCAGCAGGCGATTAAACTGCTGCAGCTGTCCAATCTGGAACTCGGTGAATTCGTTGAAAAAGAACTGGAAAAAAATCCACTGCTGGAAGTAAGCGAGTCGGAACCGGCAAATTCTGCAACTGCAGCGGAAAACAGCGAAGATTCTTCTGAAGGCCAGAGCAAAGATGAATGGCTGGAAAACTCCGTTGACGGCAAAACAAATGATCCTTCAAATGACTTGGATACTGATGTCGAAACGGTATATCCCGATGGTCGCAATGACGCCGGTGATCATTTGAAAACTTCCGATTGGAAGTCAACGACCACAAGCGGAGCAGGTGCGTCCGAGTCCGTGAACCTGGAGGCATTTGTCAGTGAAGAGAAAACGCTGACCGATCATTTGAATGATCAACTACAACTTTCCGTTTCCGATCCGGTGAAACGGCTCATCGGCCAACACCTTATCGACATGGTGGACGAAGCGGGATATTTGCGTGGTGATCTCGGTCGGATAGCAGAAATGCTGGGCGCTCCCCTGGATCTGATAGAAGACACATTGCGCGTTCTCCAAACTTTCGATCCCGTCGGGGTTTTTGCGAGAGATCTGAGCGAGTGTCTGGCACTGCAGCTGCAAGATCGAAACAGATATGATCCTGCGATCGCCAAACTTCTCGACAATTTACACCTGCTGGCCTCCCACGATCTGGATGGCCTCAATCGGGTCTGTGATCAAAGCGCGGAAGATCTGGCGGATATGATCATGGAGGTCAAGCAGCTTAATCCGAAACCGGGCCTGAAATACGGAAGCGTCACGGTTCAACCCATAGTGCCCGATGTTGCGGTATATGCCAAAACCGATGGCAGTTGGCATGTCGAACTCAATAGCGAAACCTTACCGCGGGTGCTGGTCAACCAAACCTATTACACAACTGTTTCCAAATCGGCCAAATCGAAGCAAGACAAGAGCTACATTCAGGATTGCTTTCAAACGGCAAACTGGCTTGTCAAGAGTCTCGATCAGCGCGCCCAAACAATTTTGAAAGTTGCGGAAGAAATCGTCCGACAGCAGGATGCATTCCTGACCCATGGAGTTCAGCACCTTCGCCCGCTGAACTTGAAAACAGTAGCCGATGCAATCTCGATGCATGAATCAACAGTCAGCCGGGTCACGTCCAACAAGTACATTGAAACGAATCGCGGTATTTTTGAACTGAAATACTTTTTCACGTCGGCCATCGCATCATCGAGTTCATCGGATTCCCATTCATCGGAAGCGGTTCGCCACAGAATTCGCCAACTCGTCGACGGTGAACAGCTGAGTTGCATTCTTTCCGATGACAAGATTGTCGAACGGCTTCAGCAGGAAGGTATCGAAATCGCACGTCGGACGGTCGCCAAATACCGTGAAGCGATGCAGATCCCGTCATCTGTTCAACGCCGAAGAAAGCTAAAAATGGCGTCGCACTGAATTTGACCCCGGATGTGCGAATGGTTAATCGTAAACCATTGACTTTATTCAATTAAATATGATCTCAATAAATTTTCTCAAACCTGCCAATTTTCGCTAATACGACCGAATTCATTGACAAACCTGAATTTTTTGGACAAATTTGCTCCTTTCTTGGAAGCTAATGTGAACGAGCGCTTTATTTCGTTGCGATACGGTTGGGAACTCTTTTTTCCGCAAATCATAAGATTGCTTTCAAACCCAATTTCGACAAGTCAGCATTAACAAAGAACTGAAGTAAGTGGTATGTCGCTGCAGATTACAGGCAAGAACTTGGATGTGGGTGCTCCCCTGAGGGAGCATATTTCCGAACGCGTGACCCATACTGTGGAGAAATACATCGGAACTCTTCTTTCCGGTCATGTACTACTCGAAAAAGAACGATCCCAATTCATAACAGACTGCTCGATCGTACTTAATTCAGGTCTGAAATTACAATCTCACGGGATTGCGGATGACGCCTATGTAAGTGCTGATCTGGCACTCGACAAACTCGAAAAACGCATCCGCCGATATAAAAGCAGACTCAAGAAACATCACGCCACTAATCCGCAAAAAGCCGATAATATCCAGATAGTTAGAGATTATGTGGTGAAGTCGGGTGAAGACGATTCTGAAGAAGTCGACGAAAATAACCCCATCATAATCGCAGAAAAAGAGGCGACAATCGAAGAATTATCGGTTAGAGAGGCAGTCATGCGGCTTGATGTATCAAACAACTCATTTTTGATATTTAGAAACGCGAGTGACCGAAAAATTAATATTGTTTATCAAAGAGATGATGGAAATATTGGTTGGATCGACCCGCAAGCTGGCAATTCGTAATTCGATGAGAATCAGTGTTCCCGTATGTTAGCAAATTCATGAGTTTGTTATCTCTCAGGTGCTTTACCTGAAGCATTGATAAAGAGGAAAAGCAATAACGATGGATCTCGGCGATCTCATAAGTCCAGATGGAGTGGTGGCGACTTGCAAGGCCAACAGCAAGAAGCAGCTTCTCCAGGAACTTGCGACCCACGCATCCCGAATGACCAATGTGGATCATCGCATTATTTTTGATACACTTTTACAACGGGAGAGACTTGGTTCCACCGGAATTGGTCAGGGAATTGCCATTCCCCATGGAAAACTGGCGCCGCTGGACAATATTGTCAGTCTGTTTTTTCGCCTCGAAACTCCCATCGATTTTGATTCAATTGACGATCAGCCCGTGGATCTCATCTTCCTCCTTCTCGTCCCCGAAGGCGCAGGGGCTGACCATTTGAAAGCTCTGGCAAGAATATCCAGATTGCTTCGAGAGCCGGCGTCAATTGAGAAGTTAAGAAGTTCCCGCAATCCTGCATCATTGTTTGCTGTTCTCACCGAGCCAGCAGCATCACATCACGCCGCCTGAGACTTTCGGCGCGTTTTTTCAAGCAATAGATTGCAAATAATTTAGTGAATGCTTACGGGATGTAGATCGTTCTCGAGCGCGTTTCCCACAGCAGCAGTCCGGCTGTCGGCCAAGGCAATGGGTGTGCCATCTGCCGCATGGACGACAAACACTTTTATGCCCTCGGGCATGTCTTCCAGAGTCGGATAAAGTTGTTGGGCCTGCTCTGAGAGAAGTTCACGAATGTAGGCGACCTCGCCACCACCGAGACCCTCGAGTTCTTTTTTGCTAATAGTAACCTGCGTTTCGAAATTTCTGCTCTTGGTATCCATGGTCTACGCTTCCTTCTAAAATACCCCCAAATATTGCCTTGGCTCTGCTTATTGTTTGATTTCGACTTTGCGGATCAACTTCTCTTGTTCCGGTCGAACAAGCTCAATGGCGAGGAGGCCGTTCTCAAGTTTGGCGTCGATAATTTCAATGCCGTCAGCCAGTACGAATGAGCGCTTGAACTGACGGGCAGCAATGCCCCGGTGCAGATATTCTCGGGAATTGTCGTCAGACTGTTTCCCGGTAATCGTCAGTTGCTTGTTCTCAACCGCAATGTCGAGTTGCTCGCGGCTAAAACCGGCTACTGCCAGGGTTATTCGAAGCGTTTCAGCATTGTCCTCGGATGCCTTTATTCGCTCTATATTGTACGGAGGATAACCATCACCACCGCCTTTGTTGACACGATCAACCATACGTTCGAATTCTTCGAACCCGAGCAATAATGGACTGTTCAGGAGTGAAATGCGTGACATAGGAATTAGTCCTCCAATAAGCGACTAACTGGATTAAAATTTCCACTGCCCCTTAAACAGGCACAGATTTATGGCGCGGTCCAACTTGGCACCGACGCCTGAGAATTATATGGAGATGTTCAAACTTAATTGCAAGTATTCTTGGAGCCGTGTGTTTCACGGAGGAGAAGCAGATTTAATCCGTTGATTCTCCTCAACAAATCGCAACACATTCCTGCAGATCTCTTAAGCTCTCCAGCCTGCAGGCTTGAATACACTTTCGAAACCGAACGCTGCCATTTTCTTTTCCGGGCTCACTCTTTTTCGGACCGACGGCGACATTATTCTTTTCTGATTTGACGCGGCATACGTTCTGCTTCGAAGAAACGACGGACTGCAGTGCGACCATATTCGGAAACTCCGTATTCTTCTTTAACCCCTTGAACTTGCGATACCTATTCAACGCCGTTTGAGATTGTGCACCCCAAATTCCATCTAGATCACCTTCATAACATCCCACACGCTTTAATTGCGCCTGAAATTCACGGATCAATTTCGGATCGCGTTTGGGAGTTCCCGCACTTTCATTTTTGGATTTGTGACCAGGTTTTTGAGACTGAGGCGCGGAAGGACGCTCGTCTTCAACTGCAATATTTCCGGGAACATGCGCTACTTTCACGGAACCTGTCGTTTCAACCTGGTGAGATGTTGTTCGGGATCGCAATTCTGCGCTGTCTTCCAACTCAACAGATTCAGGGAACAAGCGATCCGAATTATCGGCTAGAATTCGCGGTCGTCTTTCGGTTAGAGAGCGATCGGATTTCCGGATGCTCTGCGGCATCGAAATTGGATCGGGAACAGTGTTGTTATCTGCTAACGAATTGCTCTTTGGAACGTAGGGGTTTTGCTCAAGATACTGTTCGACGTCTCGTCTTTGAGTCTCAATCTCGATAGCTTTGCTCAGCCTTTCGACACCGTGTTCCGCACTATATTTAAGGTACCACCCCGCACCAAAGACAAGCACGGTCGATGTGACGATGGAAATCAGTACAACTTTTGCCGAATGCAACATTTAACCGCCTTCACAGTCCGGAACAGCTCATTATTTTGGTTCATTGGTGAATTTTCGATTAAATATTCAAAGAAACTAAGAAGAGATTCCAAGCATAAGGCATTAAATACTGGAATTTTTCACTGTAAAATTTGTCGAAGCGGCGTAAACGTGGCTGAAGCAACTTAGAACGCATACTTACTTCATTTAAGCAATGGCTGATCTCAAACAACGCAGAGAGATACGTCCAGCCTTCATCAAGAGCTTGCTCTGATGCTTTTCGTTACCTAATCGTGCATTGGCTGCTCGATTGAATAAGCACCACCTGAGTAGCTTAACATGCAAACAAGGTTCACTTGCAAACGAATTTGGCAGAGAACAGCATCTCGCACAGAAGAACTAGCCTATCCAATATCCGAGAAAAAAGAGTGCTGCGAGTAGGATTGCGTTCCACTTAACGGAACGGTTAAATTCATTTCGCAGCCATTCATCCTTACGCATAAAATCCAACTCACCTACGATACATTTGTGCGACCCACTATCGAAAGTTAGCATCTTTGTGGTTGGCACACCATTTTTAATCAATCAGTCTTGGTAAAGTAATTACGCCACTGCACCTCACGGCTCAACGGTTCCCGTGGGTGTGTTTCCAACCGGATCATGAATTTGTAAATCCGGGACAAAAATTACGGCGAACAGCCGGCCATGGATTGAGACAAGCGGCTTAAATTGTTGAGCTGTGCGTTCAAGCCAAGGTTCGTAATGTTGAAGCAGAGCGCCGGTTCATCATCCTGAACCTGTTTCCATCTTATGCCATCGGCATCACATTTGAGGCGGCGGGATATCAGATCATAATTATTATCTTCACGCTTGATCAGCTGGGCGCACTCGCAGACGACAGCTTCCTCGGAATAGGCGTTCTTTCCCATTCGGCATGCCTCCGCATGGGCGTTGACCGTTGTAAAACATAAAATCAGAAGGGAAATCCCCGCAATTCTCATTTTCATCGTTCCAAATATTTTTGATAATTGAAATTGAAGGTCTATTTTAAAACGCATTCGATCCGCGCATCCATTTCATCAAGATACTTGGTTAATCCTAAGAAATTCGAAATTCTGAATCTTTTCAATACATTCTGATTATTCTAAATCTTCGATAGTGACTTTCACCAATTGGCAGCGTGACAAAATCACACCTAGTTGCTCTTTCCCAAATGAAATCAATTCTCTAGGTGTGACTCATTTACTATAGGAGAGATATTGCGAATCAGTTCAACTGAATTTCACACATCGAAAAATTTGTAAATATCGTAAGTCCAAGCACTTTACGCAAAGAACGTACAGGCACAGATTCTGACCGGGAGGCGACCCTAACTCAAAAGGAGCTTCCCATGGTTACGACTGTATTCTCTCTATTTATGGCTGTAATGGTGATGAGTACCCAAGGCCCCGAAATTACGGTGGTCAAGCTTGACGAGACTTTCTCTACGGAAGCGGCCTGCGAGTTCAAAGCAAAAGAAGTCTATTCCCAACTCCAAGAAAAGGACTTCAATTCTCCAGTTGTCATTGCGTGTCGAAAGGAAATTCCGGGCGAAGATATATAGGTTCGCTGCGGCTTTTATCTTTTTATGGAGAAATATGACTTCAAAACTTCGTTCGGCCAACGATTGAGAACGTGACAAATCACTTTGTTGGTCGCCATTGCCTGTACCTGGGAAACACAGGATATGTTGTGGTGTTGGACTGCCTCAGGTGACCTAGGGAACAAAGACCCGGCTTTTGCGGACACTCGAAACGGCCTGATACCTCATGATATGAGCTTCCATTACGGTCGCGACCAAATTCGACATGGATCGATGATCTCGTTCCGAAATGTGTTTCAGCTTTTCATAATTTTCTTCAGAAATGCGAAAACTGACTGTCTTGTTTTTTCTTCGTTCAGAGCTTTCTCGTCGATCAGCTCCGCATCGACGCTCACCCTGGAGAAGAATATCGTCTTTCGCTCTCGTATCAGTTCCAGATCGACGCTCTGCTTTAGCTCGGCGATCTCGCCCGGTTCTACGCTCTGAATTGCCCATAACTTCACCTCAGTACTTAGGGAGATCCTAAAGCAAGGCCATGAACATTGTGTAAATGATGAAATCCCAAAACTTTCGAATTTAGTATTTTATTCGGAAAATGTACCTGGATGGTTGCAAGGAATACCAGAAACGCCGCTCTGTTTCCCTTAGTCGTAATCAGTTAGGAGGCAAATAGTCGAAACAAATAGGTCATTTCATTCTGCACATATTCGCCATAATTGATTGATGGACACGAATTGCAGGTTCATGCCGATCGTTTCAGAATTCGCACTTAGAAATGCCAATGAAGCTTTTAACCTTAAATTTCAATGCCATGAAAGATTAAACTAAACTAGATTGTCGAATATTATTGCAAATTTTCTAAATGAACTAAAAGCCCAAATTGAGCCATATAAATCTCCTTAAATACCAGGCATTGAATGGGGTGCAGAGGTAAAAAGTAATGCGTATCATTAAGAAAATACTAATCGTTACCCCTTGCCTATTTGTCCTATCGATTGGCCCCCATACATCATCATTCGCCGCAGAATGCAGGTCACACTCCGCTAATGGATTTGGTATGACCGAAAAGATGGCAGAGGGGATTGCAAAGTGGAATCTGAGCAATTCGATTACATCCTGGGCGAAAGGCAAAGCCCGAATTTCAAAAATCGGGACGAAGTGTCAAAAGACGGATTCACTGTTTAAACTCATTTACAAATGTGAGGCGCAAACCAGAGCCTGCAAAGGTAAAGAGGCAGCAAGAGCAACAAAGACCGTCAACAAAGAAACCAAAACATCATTGCAACTGGATAAAAAGCATTCCCCAGATTCGGTGCCGACGGACTCTTCTTTGACAACCGACAGATCGCTGCGACTAGCGAAAGTCACACAGGATCCGAGCCTTGCGACTTGCGGTGAACTTTACGAAGCGTGGGCCTATTCTTATCTCGCGGCCTCTGTGCTTAAGGTCGAACATGGGGCAGAAAAAGAACGATTTAAAGCAAGCTACCCTGTTCTGGGACAGGAGTTTAATTCTCGTTGTCGTTCTGAGGATCAACAACAAATCGCGAATAGAGAGACACCGTATTAGGCCACGTATTAGGCCACGAAGTAAAGTAGCAACGCCCGACAGAGTCTGAACATCAACAATAGCCGAATTCGAATATCGGAGGCAAAATGAGTATCATTCCCAAGTTTACTGGTAATCCGGACAAGAACAAGAATGGCGCAGCATTAGAACCGCTGACATCAGCAAAGAAAAAAGG
>JBPCWG010000007.1:0-9500 GCA_051009705.1 Methyloligellaceae bacterium
TATTCCACGCTTCTGAAAATTTGGGTTTCTGATTGATGATTTCATTGAGAAGCGTCAGGGAATCCTGGAACAAGCCTGAATTCATAAAAAACATTGCCCGCTGCATGAGCTTGTCGATTGCATCATCGCCGGAACGCAACCATAATTCCCAGATCTTGTTTTCAATCTCAGAAGCAGCGGACTCGTCGACGGCACTCTTCAAATCCAGAAACAACACATCCAGCGCATCAGCACTTTCCTTCTGCACGGACTGAATTTCATGTGTCGTCGGCTCAACCTGACTTGGTGACAATGGTCCGACAATCGATGCGGAAGTGCCAGCGACCGCCAGAGCACTGCCGATCAGAGCCAAGAAAGTCAGAGCAAGTTTACCTCTGAGGAAATTCAGGGTCATTTTGCCACCTTATCCCAACTGGTCCGGAGTGGAACACACGCTATGTCACCAACAGATGCACCCAGTGTGTGCGGCTGCAATTCAGCCTGGGAACAAAATTGTAGGAAATTCACCCGTTCATCGCCACGAAATTTTTATCAGCTCTTCGTGAAATGCAGAAAATTTACATTGCGCAGTACCAGAGTCCTCACTCTTGCAAAGTATATGTGGCGCAGGCTAACCTCGAATTTCGCCGCCCGTTGCCTTGTGCACAGCGCCAATGATCTGCTGCGACGTTGTCTCGATATCACTATCGGTGAGAGTCCGATCCTGCGGTGACAGTGTCACTTCGATAGCCAGGGACTTCATGTTTTGACCAAGGCTCTCATCTTCAAACAAGTCAAACAGGCGAACATCTGAGATCAGCTTTTTATCAGCACCCCGGGCCGCTTTCAGGAGCTTGCCGGCAGGTACGTCTTTTTCCACTATGAATGCAAAATCCCGGTGCACCACCTGGAAGTCACTGGCATTCAGCGCCGATTTTGTCCGGGATTTCCGACTTCGCGACGGGAAGTTTTCAATAAACAACTCAAACCCGGTGATTTTCGCTTCGATTCCCATTGCTGAAAGAATCCGGGGATGTATGTCGCCGAATTGCGCGAGAACAATTTTCGGCCCCAACCTGAAAGTTCCCGATTTGCCGGGATGAAAATAGTCCGGCGCGTCGCGGGTGATCTGGGCACTCTCCGGATTTTGCCCCATGGCCATTATGACCGACGCCGCGTCAGATTTCGCATCAAAGACATCGACCTCATCTGCATCCGACTGCCAATGCCGTCCGGCACCCATGGGATGTGCGGTGCCCATGCGAACACCCGAAACGGAAATATACTGATCTTCCGGGCGATCGCCACGGTAAGCCTGCCCAATCTCGAACAGGGCCGCGTCGGAAAAACCGCGGTCATGGTTTTTTTGTGCCGCCGCCAATAGTCCCGGGATCAGACTCGGGCGCATGGTCGACATTTCCGTGGAAATGGGATTGGCGACATCAACCAGTTCAAAATCGGCGGAAAATTTTTCAGCGAGCTGTCGCGGAATGAACGACCAGGTAATAGCCTCCACCATGCCACGCCCGGCCAGCAGCCGCCGGCAATCACGCACCCTTTTTTGATTTTCGGTCAATACCGGCCGTGCTACACCGTCCAACCTGTCCATGGCCACTGTGGGGACGGCGTCAACACCGATGAGACGGACAACTTCCTCGACCAGATCGGCGGACTGGCTGATATCCGGTCTCCAGGACGGAACCCGCACACGGACACTCTCGGCTGATCCGGATACGTCAAACCCCAATCGCGTCAAAATGGATTTGATTTCTCTCGGCTTCAGATCCAGACCTGTCAGCCGTCTTATTTCCGAATTATTGAATTCTATTTCCCGATTGAGAATCGGCGGCGTTCCAACAAGTTTTGTTCTGCTGGGTTCACCTTTACAGATTTTCAAAATCAACTGTGTTGCCTGATCGATGCCGTGTTCCAGAGACGCCGGATCTATGCCCCGCTCGAAACGGAAACGAGCATCTGAAATGATACCGGCTTTGCGCCCTGTCGTCGCGGTCCGGATAGGATCGAAATAAGCGGATTCGATAAACACGTCGGTAGTATCCAACGTACATCCCGTATCCTCTCCGCCGATGACGCCACCGAATCCCAGCACGCCGCTATCATCGGCAATAACGGTCATCTCGGTCTCAGGCTCGTATTCCTTGCCGTCCAGGGCCATGAATTTTTCACCGGATTGAGCGAGACGAGCATGGATGGCTCCCTGAAGCTTGCCGGCGTCATAGACATGCAGGGGGCGGCCCCGATCATAGGATACATAGTTCGTGACATCGACAAGGGCATTGATCGGCCGAAGTCCGATGGCCCGCAGTCGACGCTCCATCCAGGCGGGACTCTTCTTGTTTTTCACACCACGGATCAGGCGGCCCGCAAATGCCGGACAGGCATCGATCGACTCTTCCGGGAATCTGAGCTCGATGGCAATCGGACAATCGAACTCGCCCTCAACGGTTTTCACCGGATCCTTGCGCAGTTTGCCGAGACCGGCCGCGGCCAGATCCCGGGCAATTCCCCGGACCCCGAGGCAATCCGGTCGATTGGGTGTGATGGCAATTTCAATTACAGGATCATCCAGGCCCATGGTTTCGGCAAAGGAAGCGCCAACCTTGGCGCTCCTGGGCAATTCAATTATCCCCTCATGTTCATCTGACAATTGCAGTTCCCGTTCAGAGCAAAGCATACCACTGGATTCCACACCCCGAATCTCCGCCTTGGTCAGCGTCAGATCGATGCCGGGAACGTAGGAGCCTGGAGGTGCAAAGACCCCTAGCATTCCCTTGCGGGCATTGGGAGCACCGCAAACGACTTTTGAAGTTGCTGTTCCGCCGGTATCAACTTCGCAAACCCTGAGCTTGTCCGCATTCGGATGCTTTTCCGCAGACACGACCTTACCCACGACAAAGGGTTTGAGGGACTCTGTCGGATCAATGACTTCCTCGACCTCCAGACCAATGATTGTCAGTTTGTCCAGAATTTCGTCCAGAGTTGCATCTGTAGTCAGATGGTCTTTCAGCCAGGACAGAGTGAATTTCATGGCACGGTTCTTTCAGTTCGATGAGCTATTATTCTGAATTTTCACAAGGGGTCCGCCGCTGCGTCCACCTCGACTAGGCCGAGATGCCGCGCGCGAGTGTCGGAATATCAAAGGGCAAAAAGCCGTAATGTTTCAGCCAGCGCAGATCGGCCGCGAAAAAGGCGCGCAAATCCGGCATGCCATATTTGAGCATGGCAACGCGATCGATACCGAGGCCGAAAGCAAATCCCTGATATTCTTCCGGATCATAGTCGACATTTCTCAATACATTGGGATGAACCATGCCGCAGCCGAGTATTTCGAGCCATTCGTCACCTTCGCCAATGCGGATTTCGTCTCCGACTTTAGCGTAGCCGACATCGACTTCCATGGACGGTTCCGTGAACGGAAAGTGCGACGCGCGAAATCTCATCTTCACGGATTCAACCTCGAAAAATGCCTTACAGAATTCTTCCAGCACCCATTTCAGATGCCCCAGATGGGTCTGCTTGTCGATGACAAGACCCTCAACCTGATGGAACATGGGCGTATGGGTCTGATCGGAATCGCATCGATAAACCCGGCCCGGGGCAATGATCCGGATCGGCGGATCTTCCGCAAGCATGGTTCGTATCTGAACAGGACTAGTATGGGTTCGCAGAACCTGCCGCGATCCATCCGGCTTGGGATCAAAATAGAACGTATCATGCTCCTGACGCGCCGGATGTTCCGGCGGAATGTTCAGGGCCGTAAAATTATTAAAATCCGTTTCGATATCCGGTCCCTCGGCAATCGAGAAACCCATATCAGCGAAGATCTCATATATTTCCTCGGTGACCTGGGAGATCGGATGGATCCGCCCCTCAGCGAGTGCGCCGCTCCGGGTCGGCAGGGTGACATCCGCAACCTCTTGTTCCAGGCGGTTCGCCAATGCTGCCGCTTCAAGATCCTTTTTGCGTTCACCAATGGCCGTACCGACGGACTGTTTGATCTGGTTGATCGCCTGCCCAAAACTCTTTCTTTGCTCCGGAGCCAAACTCCCGAGCTCTTTCATGAGTTGCGAAATCTTACCTTTTTTACCAAGCGCCGAAACTCTCACATCATCGAGCGCGGCGAGATCGGAAGCACTTTCTATGGAACCAAGCAGTTCTGTTTCGAGTGCCGTGAGATCGGTCTCGGCCTGGGTGCCGACGTTCCCCATCTCTCCTCCTTAAGAATTTTCAGTTGAACGGAATATCCGTCTAATTTCCACTAAGCTCTAGTGAGCTGATCAGCTTGCGGCTGCGGCTTTTTCAACCAGTACTTTAAAAGCCGATGGTTCTCTAACGGCGAGATCGGCAAGCACTTTGCGGTCAATATCAATTCCCGCCTTGGTCAGGCCGTTGATAAATCGCCCATAAGTCAACCCATGCTCTCGGGCTGCTGCATTAATGCGCTGAATCCAGAGGGAACGGAAATTCCTTTTTCGGACCTTACGATCTCTGTAAGCATACTGTCCTGCTTTTTCAACGGCTTGATTGGCTACTCTGAAAGTATTCTTCCGCCGGCCATAATAACCTTTGGCTTTCTTCAGTACTTTCCGGTGGCGGGCGTGTGTGGTTACACCTCTTTTGACACGTGACACGGGATTGGTCCTTCCATCAATTCCAAAATTGTTCTGAAAATCTAAAAAATCTGGCCTGGAAATCTATTATCCGTAGGGCAGAAATTTTTTGACTATGCGTGCATCCTGATCAGAGAGAATTGTTGTACCGCGCTGGTTGCGAATAAACTTGTTCGTTCTCTTGATCATGCCGTGCTGCTTGCCGGCCTGATTGGCTCTGACTTTTCCGCCACTGGTCAACTTGAAGCGCTTTTTAGCGCCGCTTTTGGTCTTCAACTTGGGCATTTTGCTTGTCTCCATTCGGTTCAGTAATCAGGAACGTCTGCTTAAGAAAGACGTCCATCAAGCATTATGAGCCGCCACGGCATGCCCTGCCGGACGGCTCTGAGAATTTCTTATAAGTAGGAATGCCTCAATCTGCAAGTCACAGACGGCCAGTTTTTGCGATTTTTAAGACAAATCCGATGCGGATTTAGCGCGGAGCCAATACCATAACCATTTGTCGGCCTTCAAGTTTTGGTTCCAGCTCGACTTTCGCCTCTTCCTCGACTTCGCCCTTTACCCGTTGAAGCAACTGGAAGCCAAGTTCCATATGAGCCATTTCGCGTCCACGAAACCTGAGAGTCACCTTCACTTTGTCGCCATTATCAAAGAAACGACGGATATTCCGCAACTTCACATCATAGTCGTGGGTATCGATATTGGGACGCATCTTGATTTCTTTGACGTCCACCGTCTTTTGCTTCTTTTTGGCTTCGGCGGCTTTTTTCTGGCTCTGGTATTTGAACTTTCCATAATCCAGTATCTTGCACACCGGAGGATTCATATTCGGTGAAATTTCAACCAAATCAAGTCCGGCTTCCCGGGCCTTGTCCAATCCTTCTTCGAGGGGAACGGTACCGACGTTTTCTCCCTCAACGTCAATAAGCTGAATTTCGTTAGCCTGTATGAGTCCGTTAATTCTGGGTCCTTCTCTATTAGGCGTTACATTCATTGGTCTGCGAGCGATTGGGCATCTCCTTTTAAAAATTGTTTCAATCTAAATCGTTAAGCCTGATTTGGATTTGGCCTAACGTGTCACTATTACCCGAAATTCCTTTCGAATTTCTAGCAGTAATTCCCCGGATTCTTATCATAATTAACCGAAATTGTGAATGTAAGAAGAATTAATTGTTGTTTAAAGCCCAATCGGGCCTCAGAACAGCTATGTGGGGGGATAAGTAAGTCCGGTGATCGTCATCAATTATGATCTTAATGTCGGGGCCGACCGACAGATTTCAATGAATTATTAAGATTTCAGGCAAAAAGACGTTTTTTGAGACATTAGTGCCTGATTCTATCCTGATTCCATCCTGGCGATCCCTTTCTATCCAGGCATCCTCGGGATTACATCCGAATTCCTGAATTCAGGCTCGACAGCGAATACGAAATTGAAGCAAATAGGAGTGTTACAGTACACGTTTGAAATCGAAACCCCGAGACTTCCGAGATGAGAGACTGTGAGCCCAGATTTGTGAGCGTTGGAAATGGTGACAACCTTCGCGAAGTCGCATTCAAGATCCAGCAACCTTCACAATCCGAGACAGACCTTTTTTGGCTCGGTGGTTTCAGATCCGATATGCAGGGTACAAAAGTAAACTTTTTGGCAGACTGGGCAAAACAGCAGAATTTTGGACTGACCTGTTTCGATTATTCCGGCTTCGGATCCTCAACGGGTAATTTTCTGGAAGCAACCATCAGCGACTGGTTGGAGGACGCCCTTGCCGTGTTTGAAATCGCCAAATCAAAAAGGTGTATCCTCATCGGTTCAAGTATGGGCGCTTGGATAGCTCTTCTCCTTGTCAGACATCTGGGAATGATTGAACCCGATCGACTCCGGCAGATCAAAGGCCTGGTCCTGATAGCGCCGGCCTGGGACATGACAAAAGCCCTGATGGAAGACCGCTTCGATGACGACATTCGCGATCAACTAAATAAAGAAGGAGTGTTTTATCGTCCTTCGGCTTATGACGACGGGCCCTATCCGATCACGTTAAAACTCGTCGAAGATGGCCGACGGCATTTGCTGGCTGAAGGGACTTTGGGTCCACTCCCGCCTGTTCGCATTCTGCATGGCATGCAGGATATCGATGTGCCGTGGCAGCATTCGATGAAACTTGTGGACCTGATCGCTTCAGACACTGTCACATTGACTCTGGTCAAAGACGCCAATCACAGATTGTCACGTGACGAAGACCTGAAACGATTGTGCACCGAGATCGAGCTCATCGCAGATTCATAACCATCACAGGCTCCGATCCGTTGCTGACATGGCGGCGAGGCTGTCGGTGGATGGATTTTCGCACTTCGAAATAGAGCGTATCTTCAAGCACTTCGACGCTGGCCTTTTCGGCAACGGTTTCAGGAACAATCCACAGTGAATATTCGACGGTGTGAATGGCCTTCTCACATTTGAGGCCGGCCCCTTTCAATTCACAGGTCCGGTCAATCTTGGCGGGAAGCGCTTCCATATAGTCATGTTCGACAGCGTCGACATCCACCGGGCGAACGACCGGATTGTGGCGTGGGAGATCCACGTTGCGGAAAATACAATGCACGGAATTGTTGCAATTCCCGGCCCGGGGACCACGGACCAAGGCTCGTTTGCCTTTCAAGAAATTTGCAGGCTCATTGCTTCCTGCGCTGACGTAACATCCGGCACTTATGCAAAGAACAAGGTCGGCCCCTTTGCCTAGATCCCAGCGCGCTCCATTAACACCTGCCGAATCGATCACCAGCAGGATCGTCGCGGATTCCGCACGGGTCTCTGTCACCGGCAATAACGCCAAACTGATAAAAATTGCTGAAATTAATAGTTTGTACTGGTTTAAAAACATTGTTTCTTGATCCCTTATTTTGAGGCGGATCATGCGCCTAATTTACTCCCACAAGCTGTGAACTATGCCAGTGAAAATGAACCCCGGGTGAATGACCAGTAAGCTCTTGCAAAACAGACACAGGCACAAATTATTTATCATTGGACACATTTTCGGCAATGGCACGCAAACCTTCGCGGTAAGTTGGATAAAGCAGGTCCAGGTTCAATTGCTGTTTGATGCGCGCATTGCTTACGCGCTTGTTTTCCCCGTAAAAAGAGCGTCCCATAGGCGACAGGTCAGCGTCTTCAAAAGAGACAAGCGGGGGGGCTTCCACACCCAGTAACTCAGCGGCATAGGCGACGACATCCTGGGGCGGAGCAGGTTCATCATCGGTGAGGTTATAGATTTCCGAATTTGCATCGCTGTTTGTCGACGCAAACAGGGCCCGCGCGATATCTGTTACATGAATTCGATTAAAAACCTGTCCGGGTTTATCGATGCGGCGAGCGGACCCCTCCAACAAGCGGTCTATGGCACTGCGCTTTGGACCGTATATCCCCGAAAGTCGAAAGACGTGCAAGTTCTTGTTGTTTTCCCCGGCCCACTGCAACCAGGAATTTTCTGCAGCTAAACGCCATTTAGAGCGCTTGGAAACCGGTTTTGGTTCGGCTTCTTCATCTATCCAGGCCCCGTCCCAGTTTCCATAAACGCCAACAGTGGACAGATACCCGAACCATTCCAATGATTCTGATTTGGAAATATCGTCCGCAAAATTGGCGAATACCGGATCTCCGGCTTCGGTTGGCGCGATGGAGTGCAGCAGATGGGTTGCATTCGACAGCTGCTCGTTGATTTGTGGTGCTTGTTCCCTATCATCGTAGACATAAGCCTCAATGCCCATTTTCTGGAGTTCGCTGGCTTTCTCCGGCCTGCGGGTCGTCCCGGAGATAGTCCAGGATTGCGACAGCAGGTGCTGGGCAAACTCCAGTGCTGAATAACCAAGACCAAAACAAAACAAATGGGGCATTAATCAAATTTCCTACTATTGAGCATGCCATTCCTGTCGAACTTCGGGATCTGCTTCCAGTTCCAGATGTTGAACCCTAAAACGTTTAAACTCGTCCTGAGAACACAAGCGACCCAACGCCCAAACAGCCATAGCGCGGACCAGATCTGATGGATCATCGAGTAGTTTAATGACATCATCGAGCAAAGTCTTGTCTTGTGAATTGCCACTGGCGATGAGCACATTTCTGACGAAGCGATCGCGTCCTGTCCTCTTAATTGGCGATCCGGCAAAGAGCTGACGGAATGAAGTCTCATCAAGCTTCAACAGCTTTTTCAGAGAAGGAGCATCTGTACCTTCACGTGCCTGGAATCTAATTTCTCTCGATGACTGCGCGAACTTGTTCCAGGGACAAACCGCGAGGCAATCATCGCAACCATAAATCCGGTTCCCCATCGGTTCTCTGAATTCGCGACCGATATGTCCTTTATGCTCGATGGTCAGATAGGATATGCAATTGCGGGCATCCAGCTCATAGGCATTGGGGAACGCATCGGTGGGACAAATGTCCAAACATTTTCGACAGGATCCGCAATGATCGATTTCCGGTTCGTCTGACTCTATTTCGGCTGTTGTGAAGATGCTCCCAATGAAGAGCCAGGAGCCGAACTGGCGGGAAACCAGGTTTGTGTGCTTTCCCTGCCAGCCGAGGCCAGCAGCTGCCGACAATGGCTTTTCCATCACCGGAGCCGTATCCACAAACACCTTGACCTCGCAGCCCGTTTCGCGATGGAACCAGCCGGCGAGAACTTTCAGCTTCTTCTTTATGATGTCGTGATAGTCTTTTCCGCGTGCGTAGACCGAGATGTTGCCTGATGATTTGTCTAACAGGTCATTTGACGGATCTGAGCTCGGTGCATAGTTCATGACAAGCAATATGATCGATCTGACATCGGGCCAGAGAACGGAGGGGCTGGAGCGACGATCAGCATGATTTTCCAGCCAGCCCATGTCACCATGATAGCC
>JBPCWG010000008.1:0-9659 GCA_051009705.1 Methyloligellaceae bacterium
TGAGCTAGGCATCAAGGAAGCTTACGAATTCGCCGGCGATGTCATGACAGTCAACATGTCAAAAGAAGATGCGGCGGAAGGAATTGGGGCCTTCCTGGACAAACGCGATCCCCAATGGAAAGAGTAGGCCACGTTCCCGGTCGACCAAATTGCGGCAGACTGATCCGACACACTCTGTTTCAAAAAGAAGCACTGATTTCCTAAAGTTCCTGTAAAAAATCGAATCTTCAAGATCTCAACTATTTATTGCAGACAAAACCGCGGATCGATAAGCGGCGGATAAGGGCTCGTCCTCACTGGCCAATCATCCCCAAAAGCGTCCCGAAGCCCCGACTACGCTGGTGAGAAGCCCTAGGATCAGATTAATACCGACGATAATCCGAATGGTATTCAGATGACCGGCCGCTTCCGGCCAGGATTGCTCCCCGATTGCCCGCTTAAATGCCGGATAAGGCCGGTAGTAGAGAAAGCCAAACAATCCGATCATAAGCAATCCGGTCAATTGCATAATGTGTATGTGCACACCCGAGCCGCCAAAACCACCGAAATGAACAAATATCAGAACGTAGCCGGTCAATGGCAAAGCGAGAACCGAGAGCCAAACCCAGGGGAAGAAGCGCTGGAAGACGCTCCCCCAAAGGGCCAATCTCTGGGGCGGTTCGGCACTGCTTAAAGAAGGCCTGAGTATGATATAGGCGAAGAACATGCCGCCGACCCAGACAATGGCGGCAAAAACATGGATGACGATCAAAATTGAAGATATGGAGAACATAATCAATCCTGTTATAAGACCCTCTGAGTTATAGTGTACAACCGCACGCCACAGAACGCGCAATCCGGCAAGCCAGGAAATATCCATAGAAGCTCAATATGGATTTTGATAGCAGAATATTTCCTGAAATGCCGGTTTTTCCTAATGTCATAGAGGCTTTCTATAAATTGGGTACTGACGCGGCAGGATTAACGAGCTGAAAAAATTGGATTTAGGGATGAACTTGCATCTGAACAGGATTGATGAACAGGACAGAGCTTCGCTCAATTTCGTCCTGCAGAAACTCGTCATTGCGGGATGGACCGGACGCAATCTAGAGGCCATGGAAGCCCACATCCGGGAACTTGAGGAAATGGGCATCCCCCGTCCTAAACAAACACCGGCCTACTACGAATGCGCGAAAAGCCTCGTGACCACCGATGCGGCCATCGAAGTCGTCGGTGAACACACAAGCGGTGAAGTTGAGTTCTTTATCGCGGCCGAGGGAGACGATATCGTCGTCGGTCTCGGTTCGGATCATACGGATCGCGAGGTCGAAAAATCAGGCGTCACGCTTTCGAAACAGCTTTGCGCCAAACCCATCTGCAAAGACGTCTGGAGTTTTCAAGATGTTTACAAACACTGGGACAAGCTGATCCTTCGGTCCTGGGCGATATCCGGCGACAATCGCGACCTCTATCAGGAAGGTCCGGTGACAACCATGCGCGATCCACTCGAACTGGCCGAAGGATATTTTGGAAAACCCAGGCTCAAAAATGGGACCCTGATGTTTTGCGGCACCCTGGCCGTTGTCGGAACGATACGACCTGCCGAAACTTTTGAAATGGAACTGGAAGACCCGGTTCTCGGCCGGCGGTTACAGCACAAATATGCGATTGAGGTTCTCCCCGTCGAATGATAGATCGCGATTATTTCTAGTTGGCATGAGAGTGACCCAGCCCGCGGGTTGAATTTACACAGAGCGCAAACGGACAATAAAGTCGATTATGATTTCCCGGACACCAGTGTTTCCAGTGTGCGGGCGATCTGAAACAATTCTCGATCTTTTCCGTGATGCCCCATGACCATTAACCCCACTGGCGGCGCTTCTTCCAGCCGAAGGGGAAGAGAAATCCCGCATCGATCGAGAAAATTCGTTACCGTGGGATTGCGCAGCGCCAGCAAATTCATCCGGGCATAGAAATCATCATCCCCATCGAATGCGGAAACAATCGGTGCAATGATCGGCACAGTGGGATAGATGACGGCATCGAAGTCGACGGTTGCTTCGTTCGCCCTGGAAATAATTTTCCGCCTCTCCCATAGCAGATGCAAATAGTCTGCCGCGGACTGCTCCCGGCCTTTGAGAATCCGCGAGCTGACCCTTGGATCATAACGGTCAAACGAGGCGGATTCCAACATAGTCTGATGCCAGGCAAAAGCTTCGGCTGCCGCCAGACCGCCTTTGGCATTGAGATCAGGCAAGCGCTCCAGATCTTCGATCCGGACTTCAACGAGCTTTATCCCGGCTGCAGACAAGGCGGTGCAGGCCAACTGATATTGGTGAGCAACCACCGGCTCCATGTCGTCCAGCACATAATTGGCCAAGATTCCCAGCTTCAGCGACGTTGCCGGTCTCTCGGCACCCATATCATGTTTTTCCCCAGACAGCACCGCATCGAGAATGGCACAGCAATCAACGGATCGGGCAAGGGGTCCGACGGAGTCCAGACTCTCGGACAAGGGATATACACCCTTCAGCGACACCCGGTTGGCCGTCGGCTTATAGCCGGTGATCCCGCAAAATGCGGCGGGAATCCGACAAGACCCTCCGGTATCCGTGCCGATCGCTCCAAACGCCATGGCATCTGTGACAGAAACGGCTGCCCCGGAGGAAGAGCCGCCGGGAATGCGCCGGGAATTCCTGTCATAAGGATTTGCGGGTGTTCCATAGTGCGGATTCAGACCAAGCCCGGAATAGGCGAACTCAGTCATATTCGTGCGCCCCAAAATCACAAAACCCGCCTGTCGTAATTTTTGTACAATACTCGCATCTTTTTGGGCAATCGGTGCCGAGTCCAGTATGGCGGATCCTGCGCGGGTGATCTGACCCTGAACATCAAACAAATCTTTCACCGATATCGGGATGCCTGCAAATTCCGTTGGCGGAAACCCTTCGTCGCGCAAGCTGTCTATTTTTTCAGCCTGAGCCAGAATGTCTTGTTCATCAATTTCAATGAACACACGCCCGCCTTCACCATGAGGATCGGCAATCCGCTCCAGACATTGCGCGACGAGGTCACGACTTCGGACTTCGCCACTTGCGAGCTGATCCGCCAATTGTCGCAGAGTTTGCATTTCTGGTGTTATTCCTGATCGTAATAGTGCATTTCAAGGAGGATGCAGCCCTGTTCGGATTTGAACGGACCATGGGAGACACCCGGCGGACGGCAGGCATATGTATTGGGCGCAAATGACGTGCCCCCTTCACCATTGGCATTGTTGCCGACAGTGAGATCGCCACTCACGAGATAGACTTCTTCCCAATAGTCGTGTACGAAGGGTTCCTGAGTATAAACCCCCGGTGCAAATCTCAGCAGTCGGGTACGGTTTCCCAGCTGGTTGGTTTCATCCAGATAGCCAGCAATGATTTTCTGTTCGATACCCGTGGGATATCCCTCCGGGGTCTGCCAACCGCTCGACATGTCGATTGCATGAAACTCTTTGTGTTCCTTATCGATTGTCATGTTCTCTACCTCGCATTAGTCTAGGCTCAGCTCAAAGTCTGTGTAATGAGCATGAAAATATCCGGGAAATCAGGCACAAGGGCGACATGTCTTCCGTCAATTCCTGTATTAGATAGCTCGTATCACATACGACTTCCCGAAAACAAGTCAGCAGGGTCAACGAGAGCTCCGGATAATTCTGGACCTTTATAACTACAGAAATATTACAGTTAATCTACAGTGCAAAGGGTGACCAAATAATTTGTGGTCCGAAAAATTCCGAACAAGCGGCTCAATTCACACCATACGACACAAATAAATTAAGGTTCTCTGTCATGTGGATGGTCAAGTTTCAAACATTTAATTGTTAGGACATAGGTGTATCAAACTAATCTGCAGCACAGCCGAATTGACGAGATGATCCATGAAAAATGAACTAATTTCCGATCCGTCCAAGGCGGTTTCCGTTCTGAAAGATCTCTATGACGAAGAGAGCCATAGGCTTCAAGAAAATCTGTCCGCATTTGCCGAGGGCAAAATGCCAGAAATGAAATGTCGCGGCTTTTATCCTTTTGTCCGCGTGCATATTCCTTCACTTCGTCTAAATAACATCACTCGTTCTTACGGGTTTTGCGACCAGCCGGGCATATTCGAAACAACTGTCACCCGCCCCGAGCTTTTTCGCCGATATCTCGTTGAACAACTTGCGGAACTGAAAAACAATCACAATTGCTCCTTCGAAGTTGGCCTGTCGGATATGCCGATGCCCATTCATTTTGCCTTTCCCGAAGGACTTCATATAGAGCATGGACTAACTTCCAAGCAGATTGAGGCCTTCCGGAACAATTTCGATGCCCCGGATCTGGCGGTCATGGATGATGAACTCGTCAATGGAGAGTTCGATATTCCATCACACGAAAGACGTCCGCTTTCCCTTTTTTCGGCGCCCAGAATCGACTACTCCCTGCACCGTCTTCGTCACTACACAGGAACGGATTGCAGTCACTTTCAGAATTTTGTTCTTTTTACGAACTATCAATTCTATGTCGACGCCTTCAGACAAGTCGCGAAAGCTCTCGTCGCCGATCCCTCCTCAGAATATTCAGACTTCATCGAACCTGAGAATTCCAGCCACGGACCGCAGATGCCCGCTTATCATCTCAAACGAGACGATCTTGACGGCATCACACTGATCAATATCGGCATCGGACCTTCCAACGCCAAAACAATAACCGATCATGTCGCGGTCCTGCGCCCTTCCGCCTGGATCATGCTCGGACATTGTGCCGGATTGCGGAGCACCCAGCGCCTTGGTGATTATGTCCTGGCGCACGGCTATGTGCGCGACGATCACGTGCTGGACGCGGACCTGCCGCTTTGGGTTCCGATTCCTGCGCTGGCCGAAGTTCAGACATCCCTGGAGCAGTCCGTAGCGGATGTTTTTGCGCTCGAACCGGGGGAGTTGAAACGTGTCATGCGCACAGGTACGGTCGCCTCCATTGACAATCGAAACTGGGAGTTGCGTGACCAGGCAGAACCGGTCCGGCGCTTTTCCCAGTCTCGTGCCATTGCGCTGGACATGGAGAGCGCGACGATCGCGGCCAATGGATTTCGGTTTCGCGTCCCCTATGGCACCCTGCTTATTGTCTCGGACCGCCCTCTGCACGGGGAGTTAAAACTGCCGGGCATGGCTTCGGAATTTTACCGCAGCCAGGTCGACCGCCACCTGGATGTGGGTATCCGGGCAATTGATATTATGCGCGATCTCCCGAGCGAACGTCTGCATTCAAGAAAATTAAGGAGCTTCAACGAGGTCCCATTCCAGTAGTGCTCGTCTCGCGGCTGACTGTCGCGTGACTTAAGCGGCTTCGGCTTTAGCTTCAGCGACGATACGTTTCCGCGACATTCTGTGGGTCAGGATAAGTCGACGTATGAGTGCAACGATGAAAACGGCCGTCATAAGCAGTACAATTGTTGGTGCCGGCGCACTATCCAGGAAGAAACTTAAGTAAGTTCCCAGCAGCATGGAAACCATGCAAATCACCACTGCCGTTACCAGCATAACCCCAAAACTGCGCACAATCAGAAAGGCGATCGCACCGGGGGCGATAAACAGTCCGATTGCCAGAATGAGTCCGGCGGCGGAAAGAGTCGCTACAATGGTCAGGGAAAGCGCTGCGAGCAGCCCGTAGTGCAACCAGTTAACCCGCAGGCCCGACGTCCTTGCCTGGGCCGGATCAAATGAGTGGAGCAGCAGATCTTTCCATTTGAGGAACAACCCCAGCGAGACGATCAGGGAAATAACGCCCGCCGTCCACAGATCTTCAGGCCCTACCCCGAGCATATTGCCAAACAGGATATGATCCAGGTGGGCATTGGTCTCGACGTTGACATAAATGACGATGCCGACTGCGAACATCCCCGAGAACACAACCCCCATGACCGTATCCTGTTTAACGCGGCAATTTTCGGCAAGATAACCCGTCGCGACGGCACAAAACATGCCGGCAGCAAAGGCGCCGATAAGCAGGGGAATATTGAGAATATAGGCGAGTACAATACCCGGCAGGACGGCATGGCTGACCGCGTCACCCATCAGGGCCCAGCCCTTCATGACCAAAAAACAGGACAAAAGCGCAGCCGGGACGGAGACAATGATACAGATCAGAAACGCCTTATTCATGAATGCGAACTGAAACGGCATTGTCAGCGTTTCCAGCATATCACGTGCCTCCGACTTCGGATTTCGACGGGAAAGAATAGTCTTCGAATTCGGAACTGCCTTGCAGGGCCTGCCGAGCCTTGCGGCGGGCGGCGAGAAGGCCGTATTTGGGAGCGAAGACAAAAGCGACGAGAAACAAGAGTGTCTGCAGGCTGACGATAATTCCGCCGGTTGCCCCATCGAGGAAAAAACTGGCATAGGCCCCGACAAAACTCGTGAGAACTCCAATCAACACGGAAAGCGCCAGAAGCCTGGGGAAGCGATCGCATATGAGAAAGGCGGTTGCTCCCGGCGTTACCACCATGGCGATGACCAGGAAAGCACCCACCGTCTGCATGGCGGCGACCACGGAGGCCGACAACAGAACGAAAAAAACGGCTTTCAACAAGCGCGGGCGCAGGCCGATGGAACGGGCATGGTTTTCGTCGAAAAATGTGACCATCAGATCTTTCCACTTGGCAAGCAATATCGCCAGGGAAATGAACCCGATCAGCGCCAGCTGCAGCGTGTCCTCGGGTGTGATCGCAAGAATATTGCCCATTGTTATGGTTCGAACATCGACAGCTGTAGGATTAACCGAGACCATAAAGAGACCCAACCCGAAGAACGACGTAAAAATCAAACCGATGATCACGTCGATCTTCAGTCCCGAGCGCTCCGACAGGAACAGCATAGCTCCGGCGGCGAGGCCACCGGCCAGAAATGCCCCGAGGGAAAATGGCAAACCGAGAATGTACGCGCCTGCGACTCCGGGAACGACCGAGTGCGACAGGGCATCGCCAATAAGCGACCAGCCTTTCAACATCAGATAAGCGGACAGGAAGGCACAGACCCCACCAACAAGAGCCGAAACCCACATGGCGTTTGTCATATAATTATAGGTAAATGGGAGCAGCAGTGTTTCGATCATGGTGCTTTTGGCTTTTCGTCTTCCTGCGGCTGATCCTGCTTTGAGTGGAACGTTTTCTCGCCATATTGAACAAAGGGACGTTCGTCGTCACTGAGAATGGTGACCGAGCGGCTGTCATCATCATCGTGGAGCGTATAGCTTCCGAGAGTCAGATGGCGCAGAACGCCGCCGAAAGCGCTCTCAAGGTTATCCTGGGTGAAAACGTTTTCAGTGGGACCATAATCAAGCACGGTGCCTTTCAAGAGCACCGTTCGGTCACAGAACTCCGGCACCGAGCCCAAATTGTGTGTCGACACAAGCATGATGCGCCCTTCATCACGCAATTCATGCAAAAGCCCGATGATCTGTTCTTCCGTCTTTACGTCGACACCGGTAAAGGGTTCGTCGAGAAGTATGATCTGGCCGTCCTGGGCAAGGGCGCGGGCGAGAAACACCCGTTTCCTCTGTCCGCCGGACAATTCTCCGATCTGACGTCCGCGAAAATCCTGCATATTCACCCGGGCCAGCGCTTCATCGACCGCTTCGTAGTCCTTTTTCACCGGCCGACGGAAAAAACCCATATGACCATAGCGCCCCATCATGACCACATCCTCGACCAGAACCGGGAAGCTCCAGTCCACTTCCTCAGATTGCGGCACGTACGAAACAAGGTTGTGGGCGAGAGAATACTGCACCGAGTGCCCCAGCAGGGTGATCGTACCCTTGGCCACCGGCAAGAAGCCCATGATTGCTTTAAACAGGGTCGATTTGCCGGCGCCGTTGACACCGACCAATCCGGTCACGGTTCCCGGCGGGATCTCAAAACTTGCATCGTACAGGGCCGTGTGCCCGTTGCGGTAAGTCACCGTCACATCTGCAACCTGGAGCCCGGTTTCAAGAATTTCGGATTGTCCAGTCGGTTTTAGCAATCTTGTTTCCTCTCGTCGAATGGAAGAATATCCTTCCGGTTGCGAGTTTGATCCATACGAGCCTCTTGTCAATGAGGCATTTCCGCAGTTCCTTATTGCGTGTTCGCCGTCAAACCCTTGGCAACAGTCTGGGACGTGACCCGGAGGAGATCGAGATAGGTGGGAACCGGACCTCGCTTCTCACTTAGGGAGTCGACATAAAGTACGCCTCCAAATTTAGCGCCGGTCTCCCGCGCCACTTGTTTTGCAGGTGCGGTATTCACTGTACTTTCGCAAAAGACGACGGGAATGTTATGTTTCCTTACACCGTCAATTACCTTGCGCACCTGCTGCGGCGTTCCGACCTGATCGGCATTCATCGGCCATAAATAGAGCTCTTTCATACCAAAATCCCGGGCCAGATAACTGAACGCTCCTTCACAGGTGACCAGCCAGCGACGGCTCTCGGGTATGGCCGCTATCTGATCGCGCAGGGGCCCAAGGGTCTCTCGCAGCTTTTTCTTGTAGGTGCTGGCATTCTTGACATAGGCGGTCGCATTCCGGGAGTCGTGCTTGGCCAAGGCTTCCAGGATATTATCGATATAGATGAGAGCATTGTCCAAACCCATCCAGGCATGGGGATTCGGTTTACCCCGATAGGAACCGGAACCGATGGCAATGGGATTAATGCCATCAGTCAATGTAACGGAAGGAACGTCACCCAGATTTCGCAAGAACTGTTCAAACCACAGTTCCAGGTTCATACCATTCCATAAAACGAGGTCGGCATCTCTGGAGCGCACAATATCTCGGGGCGTCGGCTCGTAACCATGTATTTCCGCGCCGGGCTTGGTAATGGAAACAACTTCAGCCTCATCGCCTGCGACATTCCGAACCATATCCGCAATTACGGTGAACGTGGTCACAACCTTGAACTTTTTATCCGCCGCCACTGCAGAAGACTGCCAGAAAGCAACGCATAATATCAGAACAGCCGTCAGCCGCTTCAACATATGGGGTTCTCCAATTCCACTATAAGATCTGTTGCTTCTATAATTATTGCAAATGCAAATGATTTGCAACTAATATTTCATAACCGGGCATAAACAGGCGGGAATGGGCCAGATTTGATGGAATTGGAAGTTGCAAGTCAGAGATATGGATATGAGAGGTCGAACCCTGCAAAACACGGAATAAGGCGATGGCAATGGGGAAAGATTGTCCGGTTTGTTCCCGGGATAAAACCGGTCCCCGAACAATACCGGAGCTTTGTCGACCTATCTGGTTCCGGCGGCGGCACTCAGGGGCGATCAAACGATAACCGATGGACCTTCGGTTTGCCTAAACCAATCCGCTGAAACCAATCCGGCTCAGAATTGGATGTCGCTTTATTCATACCGCACCCAACAATGAGCAGGAGTTATCGTCACGGCTGGTCAGCTCAATAATGATTGCGGCTATTGCACCTTATCCGGAGCATCGAGACTGTCGGAGCCTTCGAACGCGATGGATTTAACCTCAAGAGTAGAGGCGATGCGCTGAAACTCCCGGGCTTGGGCAATAAGACTGTCGATGGCCTTCTGAACGATCTGATTGCCTTTCCCATTGCCCTCGCCGATGAGCTGGTCATAAGCCTGGCCGGCTTGGGCCTGCTTAACGATCT
>JBPCWG010000009.1:0-7041 GCA_051009705.1 Methyloligellaceae bacterium
CCGGAACGCCGTGCCGATCTTGAGGCGCGCCTCAACGCGGCAATTCAGACAATACAGAACGGTTCCGTCAAATCCCACTATGAAGCCGATATAAGGTCGCGACTCTACGAGGTGTGGCGCGCCAATAACCGTCAGGGACCAGGTAAGAAACCCGGGTCGGGTCAGGGACAGTGGGCCGGGCGCGGAAAATCGGCGAAAGGCGGCAAAGGGAAGTGGAATTCGCCCGGTTCGAGCAGTTCGTTGTTTCGAAACCAGAATCATCTCAGTGGCGGGGCATCCACAAGCTTGACACAGTCGGATCTGGTCAAAGCAAAAAAACCGAAAGCTTCACACAGGGAGCCGGTCTTCATATCTCTTTTGTATCACCATCCCTGGCTGCTTGATGAAAATTCAGAAGAGATTTCAGCCATCAAACTCGAGGACAGCCGCATTGAGCAACTGCGGGATGCGCTTCTGACCATTCACACCGAGCATCATCCTGTCGACCAGGAGGTGCTGAATTCGCAATTGAGTTTGCTCGGGTTAGACGCTATGTTGCAGCAAATCCTGCAATCTATACCAGGGAAATCCACGCTTTCCGGCGATAGTGGAGTCGGAAATCCGGATGTCCGCGAGTCCTGGCAGAAGGTGATGAATGAATTCAGACATTTGTCGCTCAAACACGAAAATGAATTGGCTGGAAAATCAATGGGTTACGATGTTAGTCAAGAAGAAATCGACCGAATTACGAATATCAGCCGGGAATTGCAGGAGCTGGAAAACACAAAATCTTAGGACCGCCAAACCAATGCGGCCCTGTTGCGTGTCACAAACAATCAACAGGGTGAAAAACTTTTTGTAATTAAACACGGTTAATGGGCTTGGTTAAATCCCAATTAACACTAAATATGTAGACAACTAGGGTGGAACGGGGATAGGTGTCAAAAACATTTGTTTGCGCCCCAAAATTGAGACATTTTGTAAATTTGGCGTAGTGATCGGCGAAAACGGTCAACTATTGCCATTGACGTGTTATTAGGTACCATTTGGTCTGAAACGGCAAATGGCGCGAATAGTGCAGGATTTGGCGGCACCATTCGGAGTGGAATATGGCGACGACGACGGCAAGACAAAAAACAACGAAATCAGCGGCAGCGGCCAAGAAGGCAAAAAAGCCCTCTTCAACGACTCGTGCCAAGACGAACAAATCGACCACAGCGAAAGCGAAAAAAACAACGACACGGACATCGCCTGCTCGAAAAACACCGGCGACAAAAAGTCCGGTGAAGCGAACGACTGCAAAAACGGCCTCAAAATCCACGAAATCTGCGACGACCCGTGCGACGACCCGGACGTCTAAGTCCGCGTCGAAAGCCTCATCCAAAAAATCCACAACAGTTGCAAAAAAGACGACAGCATCATCAGGCGGACGTGCTAAAACGGCGAAGTTAAATACTACAAGCTCAGCAAAGAAGCCTGCGTCCACACGAGCGAAATCTGCGGCTAAAAATACAGCAAAAGCATCGGCGGAAACAAAGCGTTCAGTGACAAAATCCAAGTCGACGAAACGACCGATGAATACAGCGTCCGGAACAAAACGGACAGCTTCAAGTAAATCAGACACGAAGGCACAAAAGTTGAAGACACAACCTGTCACAGAAACCGAAAGCAAGGCTGCGGCGGCAGTCGTAGCTTCGGTAGCCTCTTCGAACGTCAAGGAAACCGGCAAGAAGTCCGGCAAAAAGAAATCGGAACCCACCAAGGCGGAGGCCGCCAAGAAAGGTAAGAAAGCCAAAGGCGCTAACGGTGCCGCAGCCCCGGGTGAAAAACAGGATGGTCCGCTTCTGGACATGTCCAACCAAGCGGTGAAGGCGCTCATCAAGACCGCTAAGCAACGCGGTTATGTGACCTATGACGAGTTGAACGAAGTCATGCCTTCGGAAGAAGTTTCTTCCGAGCAGATCGAAGACATTATGTCGATGTTTTCCGAGATGGGAATTAATGTCGTCGAAGCCGAGGATATTGAAGACAACGAGGAAGGCACTGAAATTGCGACCACCGGATCGCAAGCCGTTGCCAAGACCGGTAAATCCAGCGAACCTGCTGAGCGGACTGATGACCCCGTGCGCATGTATCTGCGTGAAATGGGGACGGTTGAACTGCTCTCCCGCGAAGGCGAAATTGCCATTGCCAAGCGCATCGAAGCCGGTCGCGAAGCCATGATAGCCGGACTTTGTGAAAGTCCACTGACCTTTCAGGCAATCATCATCTGGCGCGAAGAGCTGAGCGAAGGCAAGATCTTATTGCGGGACATTATTGATCTCGAAGCCACTTATGCCGGACCCGACGCCAAGCAACCCGCTACCGGCCTGGGAATGGAAGGCGGAAGTGGAGACGTAGAGGGTCAGACAGCGGTCGCCAACGGTCAAATGGCGACTAATGGCGATGCCCGGCCACAGGCCGCGAACGAGGACCAGGCCAAGAGTGCCGGTTCAAGTGAAGAAGGCTCGGAAGGGTCTGAATCTGAAGGGGATGATCTCGAAGACGACGAAGATGATGACGATATGGAGAACAACATCTCCCTGGCAGCGATGGAAGCTGAATTGAAGCCAAAGGTCGTTGAAACCTTCGACAATATTGCCGGCAGCTACAAGAAACTCCGGCGCCTGCAGGACCAGGTCGTCGAGAGGGCTCTGAACAACGACTCCCTGTCTACTTCGCAGTCACGGCGCTACGAAAAGATCAAGGATGAGATCGTCGCCGACGTGAAGAGCCTTTCCCTGAATAATAACCGGATTGAAGCCCTGGTTGAGCAACTCTATGCGATTAACAAACGCCTGATCGGCTTTGAAGGCCGGCTTATGCGAATGGCCGACACCCACGGGGTAAAACGCCTTGATTTTCTGAAGGAATATCAGGAAAACGAGCTGGATTCGAACTGGGTTGAACGTGTCGAAGCCCTTCCCGGTAAGGGGTGGAAGGAATTTGTCGACACCGACAGGTCCCGGATTGATGATATTCGCTCCGAGATTCAGAATCTGGCGTCGGCGACGGGACTCGAAATTTCCGAATTCCGGCGTATTGTCCGAATCGTCCAAAAAGGGGAACGGGAAGCCCGTCAGGCGAAAAAAGAAATGGTGGAAGCCAATCTTCGTCTGGTGATTTCCATCGCCAAGAAATATACCAACCGTGGTCTGCAATTCCTGGATCTCATCCAGGAAGGAAATATCGGGCTGATGAAAGCCGTCGATAAGTTTGAATATCGTCGCGGATACAAGTTTTCGACGTATGCGACCTGGTGGATCCGCCAGGCCATCACCCGCTCCATCGCCGACCAGGCGCGTACAATCCGCATCCCTGTTCATATGATCGAGACGATCAACAAGATTGTCCGCACATCACGGCAGATGCTGCATGAGATCGGTCGCGAGCCGACACCCGAGGAATTGTCAGACAAGCTGGCCATGCCTTTGGAAAAAGTTCGTAAAGTCCTAAAAATTGCCAAGGAGCCGATTTCCCTGGAAACGCCAATTGGGGACGAGGAAGATTCTCACCTCGGTGATTTCATAGAAGACAAGAATGCGGTGCTGCCTATCGATGCCGCCATCCAGTCAAACCTGCGTGAAACCACGACGCGGGTGCTCGCTTCCCTGACGCCCAGGGAAGAGCGTGTTTTGCGCATGCGCTTTGGCATTGGCATGAATACAGACCATACGTTGGAAGAGGTGGGCCAACAGTTTTCGGTGACTCGGGAGCGAATTCGGCAGATCGAGGCTAAGGCACTCAGGAAACTGAAACACCCGAGCCGGTCACGAAAACTACGGTCCTTCCTGGATAACTAGATTGGACCGGACAATTGGTCTGGGCTTGTAAGCCCGGCGTTAAGTGTCGGCATTGGGTGCCAGGCATCGGTGGCCAGGCATCGGGTGTCCGGACTTTGTGCCTCAATTTTTAGAACACTCAATCATCCAGGGTCCATGTAACGTTGATCGAGACGCGAAGCGTGTGCTGGCCGGCTTCTACGGGAACGGCCTGTTCCGCCGAGAAGTTTGCGGAGCGCCGAACAGGGGCTGACCTCGGAACCTGGAAACTGCCTTCCTGAAGCGACTGTATCTCTCCGAGTTTCTCTCCTGAGGCGTTGGCATAAAGTACAGCTTTGCGCTTCGCATTCTTGAATGCCTGTTCCCGCGCCTTGTCGAGCAGGGATGTCGGATCTTCGAAACCGAACTGGATACCATTGATTTTGTTGGTACCCAGGGTGACCAGCTGATCAAGAATTTCGCCAAGCCTGGGAATCTCCTTAACCTTCACACGCACCGTGTTGATCGCTGTATAGCCGACAATTTCTGCAGCCGAATTGCGATCATAGCGCTGATATTTCGGGTTGACGGAAAAGCTCACGGTTTGGATATCTGCGGATTTGAGCCCGGACGATTTAAGGGCGCTGATGACTTTCTCCATCGCCGCAGAATTTTGATCCAAGGCGGCCTTGGCTGTTTTGGCTTCGGTCTGCACACCGGTGTTGATAAAGACGATGTCAGGCTTGGCCGAAATTTCACCCGTTGCGCTCAAGGACAATGTTCTGGGGCTTTCGTCGCTGTAAGCGATTTGCGGTGCTGAGCTTGTCATTACAGCAAGACATACGGCGAAAAAACTGCGGCGCATGGCACGAAGGCTGAACATAAACTTATTCCTTTGACTTATTTAAACAGGTCCCAATCTCGCATGAGACTCGGCCAAATATGAGACGCACAACATATTTATTTGGCTGATTTGGCTACAATTTCAGTCTTTTAAGGGTCCAGTTGTAAAAAACAAGGCGAATTTGACCTGTGTGGGAATAATGCGCCGAAATTCGCATGCAATCACTTTTCCTTTGCGCCTTATTCCTGTATGAGATGGAGCGCAATTTCCAGAAAGTGGGCCTGTAGCTCAACTGGTTAGAGCTGACGGCTCATAACCGTCCGGTTGCAGGTTCGAGTCCTGCCGGGCCCACCAGCCTTTGTGCTTTTTATAAAATGAGAGCAACGCAAGGGCATCTGATCGGATTTTGCAAAACTCTATTAATCTGGAAATAGTTTGTTGGAATAGGAAATTGCATCAGACATGAACCCGTCAGAAGCAATTACAACGAAGGATTAATGAATTTTCCGGTACTGATTCCTTCGATCGGGATTTTTCCATGGGTTTGACGGACCGCGTTCATTGTCCGTCATAATTAGATCAGTTTTCAGGTTAGACTATCATTTGTCATTGGCGTAATTGCCAACAAGGCCATTACATAGCTGAGTCTATGCTCACGCGTGACACGCGTCCCCGGCATGGCGCCGGGGACGCACACGATCTCCATCACGATTGTTTCGGGCAACGGCGTTTGATTGCTGGTCACACGCTGCTCGTACATCCCGTGTGAACAGAAGGTATGTCCCAGACTTCGGCAATCCGCCCGTCTACGATGCGCCATACCAACGCGACATCCGTTTCAATTCGTTCATCCGCCAAGGTCATTGAATTCTTCGAATGCACGACCAGGAGTTCATCGCCGACGGCATTGACAGAGACCGGCGTGACTATGAAGGAGCCATTTGTCGCAGCGGCGATCCTCGCGAAAAATTTCTTCAAGCCATTTAGACCCACATAATCGCCCTGGATATCCGGCAGGCGTGGATTGAAGTAATGAAAGACGATATCTTCTGCAATGACATCTGCTGAACCGCTCAGATTTTCTGGATCAAATCTTTTAAGAATAGCAACGTTCGGGTGTTCACTCATGAGCCTTAGTCCATATAAGATTGAGGTCACTATAACTTGCAGCAATCATAAGGGGACTGATGAACACGCCAAATGATTCAGATCAATTGCGGCTAAAAGTGACGGCGGTAGCGCGGAAAAAAATGTTGGGAGAGCTTGTGCTGCACCGACCTCCGATATCGCGTCAATGACGCCTACAAATTTGGCAATTCCGATCAAACTTGGAGGTCCGCTTGTCGGGCTTAAGTCGAAGTACCCATGGACAGAGATGAAGCACAGAAACTCCTCGCATTGCAAATGGAGGAGTTCAAGAAGAAATCGTACACCGAACTGGTCAACTTGCTGGGCGATGTTTGGGCAGAGCAGGTGAAAGGGCCGTCTTCGAACAGCTACACAATTGAGATCGAAGTGTTTTGGGATTACAAACCCGATGGTGATGTCCGCGTATTGGGTTCAATAGATGATGGCGGACTGAGAAGCGCTTTTCGTCCCTTGTGCAGCGACTATCTTGTTACGCCCGCAGGTAAGACTGTTGATTGAAGCAGATAGCTGATTGAAAAAATTGAAACCTGTCGAGGGTGCGATCAGGGTTTTTATCCACCGAATTGTGACTTGTATACAATAAACAGTCCAATCGCGAGCAATGCCAGAAGTGTCGAGACCTGGAATGCCCGACCGCTCAACCGGTCGCGGATCTTCTGCCCCAGCCACATGCCGAGGAATGCCGGTATCAGGGCCAGTACTGCCGGCACTACCGTCTCGCGCGGAATCAATTCGTAGCGGGCAAACATGATCAGCAGAATTAGTGTTGAAAGAGAAAACACGATCCCCATGGCTTGAATGAAATCGGAGCGCGAAAGTTCGAGGGCCCGCAGATAGGGAACGGAGGGAACAACAAAGGATCCTGTCAAGCCGGTGAGGATTCCGTTTGCGAGTCCAATGGGGATAGACCAGAATCTTTCCGAAGCCCTGGGAATTCGGATCTCAGGCGTCAAAAGTCCAAAGGCAGCGTAAGCGACAATCAGCACGCCAAGCAGGGTTGACAGCCAGACGACATCAATACTGCGGAACAGGAAGGCGCCGAAGGCAATGCCCACGGTCAGGGCGAGGAGCAGCCCTTTGAATCGGGAGACCATGGTGACAAACGCCCCTCCCTGGACCGATTGCCAGATATTGGTGAGCAAGGACGGAAGCAGCATAAGGACGATTGCCTGCTCAAGTCCCAGGGTCGCTGTCAGCAGCGCCAGGGCAACAGTTGGCAATCCCATGCCAGTAATGCCCTTCACCATTCCAGCCAAGATGAAAGTCACG
>JBPCWG010000010.1:0-14475 GCA_051009705.1 Methyloligellaceae bacterium
TCTGGAATGATGTTACCCGACAGTTACCTGAAGGCCATTGGCGATGCGGTTAAAACCACCGACGGCCTGTTTGTCCTCGACTGTATTGCGTCCGGGACCATGTGGGTCGATATGAAGGCCTGCGGCGTCGATGTTTTGATCAGTGCCCCACAAAAAGGCTGGAGTGCATCTCCCTGCTGCGGTGTGGTCATGCTCAGTGAAAAAGCTCGCAAGAAGATTGACCAGACACAAAGTTCCAGTTTCGCCATTGACCTCGCCAAATGGTTGCAGATTATGGAAGCCTATGAGAATGGCGGCCACGCCTATCACGCGACAATGCCCACCGACGGGATCAGAACCTTCCGCGACGCGATGAGGGAAACCGAAGCCATCGGCTTCGCCGAGATCAAGCAGGCCCAGCAGGAACTGGGGGACCGGATCCGGGCGCTCCTTGCCAGCCATGGCTTTGAAAGTGTTGCAGCCGAGGGCTTCCAAGCGCCCGGTGTCGTGGTCTGTTATACGGACGATTCCGACATCCAGAACGGCAAGAAATTTTTGTCCCAGGGATTGCAGATCGCGGCTGGCGTGCCTTTGCAATGCGACGAGCCGGAATCGTTCAGTACCTTCCGCATCGGCTTGTTCGGCCTGGATAAGTTGCAGAATATCGATCGCACCGTCGATAATCTGAAGACCTCATTGGAGAGCCTGAAAACGTAAACGCGAAACTGCCGGTACGATCAAAAGTCGCGGCAATATATTCTCAATCAAGCTTTATTTGGCTTGCTCAGGCGAATGTGCAGTTCCCGCAATTGCTGAGGCGTCACATCTGACGGAGCGCCCAGCAAAAGATCTTCCGCCTGCTGGTTCAGGGGGAACATGGTCACTTCCCTGAGATTGTCCTCTCCACAGAGCAGCATCACAATGCGGTCAATACCCGGTGCAATTCCCCCGTGCGGCGGTGCACCATATTGCAAGGCCCGCAACATACCGCCAAACTTCTCTTCAAGAAGCGATTCATCATAGCCGGCAATATCGAATGCCTTTTTCATAATTTCGGGCTTGTGATTCCGTATGGCGCCGGAAGAAAGCTCGATCCCGTTGCAGACAATATCATACTGGTAGGCCAGCACTTCCAGGGGATCTTTATTTTCAAGGGCTTCAAGCTCGCCCTGGGGCATTGAAAACGGATTGTGGGAAAACTCTATTTGTTTTTCCTCATCATTATATTCAAACATCGGATAGTCGACGATCCAGCAAAAGGCAAACTGGTCGTGATCCACGAGTTCCAGCCCCTCTCCGATCTGGGTTCTTGCCAACCCGGCAAAATCGGCAAATTTCTTAGGCACACCGCAAACGAAGAACACCGCATCACCGTCGGCAAGGGATAGTTCGTCTCGAATGGCAGAAGTGCGTTCCGCCCCGATATTTTTGGCAATGGGTCCTGCACCTTCTCCGTCCCGGAAGAACACATATCCCAAGCCCGGCTGACCTTCGCCCTGGGCCCAGCTGTTCATACGGTCACAGAACGCCCGGGAACCGCCGCCTTTTGCCGGTATGGCCCAGACCCGGACTGCAGAATCTTTTTCAATCTGTCCTGCAAAGATTTTAAACCCGGATCCCCGGAAATGTTCAGTGACGTCGGACATCTCGATGGGATTGCGCAAATCCGGTTTGTCGCTTCCATATTTCGCCATGGATTCGGCATATGGAATTCTCTGAAATTTTTGCGACACCGGCTTGCCGTCGGCGAACTCGATAAACAAGTCACGCAGCACCGGTTCCACGGCATTGAATACATCTTCCTGGTTTACAAAACTCATCTCGATGTCGAGTTGATAGAACTCGCCGGGGGATCGGTCCGCACGTGCGTCTTCGTCGCGAAAACAGGGCGCGATCTGAAAGTAGCGGTCAAACCCGGCGACCATAATCAATTGCTTGAACTGTTGCGGGGCTTGCGGCAAGGCGTAGAAACGACCGGGATGCATTCGCGAAGGTACGAGAAAATCCCGGGCTCCCTCCGGGCTTGACGCGGTCAGAATGGGCGTTTGGAATTCAAAAAAACCGGCCTCGTTCATGCGTCTGCGGATCGATGAAACGATATTTGCCCGTTTCATGATATTGCCGTGAATCGTCTCCCGCCTGAGATCGATGAACCGATATTTGAGCCGGGTTTCCTCAGGGTAGTCGGGTTCGCCAAAAACAGGCAGTGGCAGGTCAGCAGACTCGCTCAGGATCTCGATTTCTTGGGCGAACACTTCGATCTCGCCAGTGGACAAGTTCGAATTTATGGTGTCGTCGGAACGGGCTTTCACCTTGCCGTCGATGCGAATCACCCATTCGGAACGCACGGTTTCGGCGGTGCTGAAGGCCGGCGAATCCGGATCTGCTACAATTTGTGTAATTCCGTAGTGATCCCGCAGGTCGAAGAAAAGAACGCCGCCATGGTCGCGCACGCGGTGAACCCAGCCGGACAGACGCACATCCGCGCCCACATCGGATTTTTGCAATCCATCGCATTTATGGCTGCGGTAGGCGTGTAAACCGCCGTTTTTGGTCGAATTTGACATTTTATCCGTGTTACCTGCTTCAGCCATTCCGAATATCCTTTGTCTCTCTAAAGGGGTCCCTCAAATAAGCCCTTGAGATCATTCAAGCTCCGCGCGGGAAAAGCGCATGGAGACCGGTTTTTGTCAAGGGATGGATGACAAAATTGGGCGACAATTGCATTTTCTTCCTATATAAACCAACGCCATGCACACCATTACAAGAACAGAAGACTTGGTTGCAGCCTGCGAACGCCTCAGCCAGCATAATTTTATCACAGTCGATACAGAATTCATGCGGGAGAGCACATTCTGGCCAAAGCTCTGCCTGATCCAAATAGCCTCGCCGCAAGAAGAACTGGTGATCGATCCGTTACACGAAGATCTTGATCTGCAGGCTTTTTATTCATTGATGGACAATCGCGACGTTGTCAAAGTATTTCATGCCGCCCGTCAAGATATTGAAATCGTTTACCACCAGTCGAATATCATACCCCATCCGATATTTGATACCCAGGTTGCAGCCATGGTTTGCGGTTTCGGGGATTCGGTAAGCTATAGCGCCCTTGTAAAAAAAATCACCAAAACAAATTTGGATAAAACGTCCCGCTTCACCGACTGGAGCCGGCGTCCCCTTTCGGACCAGCAGTTGAATTACGCCATTGGCGATGTCACCCATCTCAGAGATATCTATCATGAGCTCAACCGCCAGTTGAACGATTCCGGGCGCGCCTCCTGGCTCGATGAGGAGATGGGAATACTCACCAGTCCTGAAACCTATCAGCTGCTGCCTGAACTAGCGTGGAAACGCCTCAAACTCAGGGTCAAAAACTCCAAAAATCTGGCTGTTCTTATGGAAGTCGCTGCCTGGCGGGAGACGGAAGCCCAAAAACAGGATGTGCCCCGACGCCGCATCATCAAAGACGAAGCCATTTATGATATCGCTAATCAGATACCGCGAAACAAAGAAGATCTTGCCAAACTGCGTACAATGAGCGATGGCATGGCTAATTCCAACCGTGGCCGGGATATTCTCGATGCCGTCAAGGCGGGTTTGGAACGAGATCCGAAATCTCTTCCTCCGATTAAAAGAACCGTACCGCCGAGTCATGATGTCGGTCCGATTATCGATCTGCTGCGCGTTCTACTGAAAGCCGTATCCAGTCATAGCGGCGTAGCGACGAAACTCATCGCCAATGCCGAAGATCTGGAAAAAATCGCAGTTGATGACGAGGCCGATGTGCCGGCGTTACGGGGTTGGCGGAAACAGCTGTTTGGAAATGACGCCCTGGCCATTAAACGCGGGGAGTTGTGTCTGGGCATTAATGGCGGCCGAATACGCCTGATGAGAGTCACTCAGAAAAAACCTGTATCCAAGCCCAGCCTTATCGATTAGCTGTTTTTTCTCGGGTCATAGGCAAATTTCTTTTTCCAGGTCTCCAGAAAATCATTCAAACCGGCATCCGTTTTTTTCGGCAATTCAATGATCAGGCGGACATGCTGGTCCCCGACTTTATCACTCTTGGCAACCCTGATACCCTGACCCTTCAGCCGCAGAACCTGACCGTTGTTTGACTCCTTGGGGATGGTAATGGAGACACGTCCCGCAATTGTTGGAACTTCGACTTTTGCTCCGAGGATGGCTTCGTAGACCGTGATCGGCAGATCGACCCAGATATCCAGTTCTTTGCGCTCGAAAGATTCGTGCGGCAGAACCGTAATCTCGATCAGGGCATCACCGGCAGGCCCCCTGCCCTGTCCCGGTTGCCCCTTGCCCTTTAACCGCAATGTCTGCCCGTCGGCAACACCTGCCGGAACATTGAGATCCAGTGTCCCTCCATCGGGAAGGACGATACGTTTCTTTGCGCTCACGGCAGCTTCCAGAAACTCGACATCGAGTCGATAACGGATGTCACGGTTTTCGGCCGGTCGCGGTCGGGTACTGGCCCCGGTCTGCCCGAACATATCGCCGAAAATTTCGGAAAAATCGGAAAATCCGCCCTGACCGAAATGCGTCTGCCGCGTACCGCCGGCCCCCTGGCGGAAAAAAGGATTCTGAACCCTTTCCTGGCCCGAGGCATCGATCTCGCCACGATCAAATTTTGCGCGCTTTTCCTTATCTCCCAATATGGCAAATGCCGCAGATACTTTTTTAAATCGCTCCTCAGAAACCTTGTCGTCGGGATTGACGTCCGGATGCAGTTCCTTGACCAGACGCTTGTAGGCGCTGCGAATCTCTGCATCTGATGCGGATCTGGTTAATCCGAGAACGGAATAGGGATCGTCAGCCATAGCTCTTCAAATTACCTCTGTCTGCAGCTGGACACATCTGAAAAATCAATCAATCTCAACAAGATTTCACAACCTCAGGGCTTAACGTGAAAAATACTATCTAATCAATTCGGTTTGTGTCGTTGGTATTCAGGCTTGTACGGAAGTTTTGTCTTCCCTCGCATCAAATGTCTCGATTTCATAGTCACTATCGAACAGATTGGCCAGAGAAGATAGACGCCGGCGTAGCCGTTCTCCATCCAGTATATGATAGGGAGGCGGTAATTTAAGGACGACTTTCCCCTTTTTCGAGAAAATCGGTGTGTTGACTACCACATTCGGCATGCTGGTGGAGATCATATGTGCGGTGCGGATCGCCGCGCCCAGTATGCGGGCGTGTTTCAGCTCCCTGCGATCCAGCAATCTGGCAATTTCCGGCAACTGGCTCGTTTTCACCAGTCCGCGATGTCGAAAATATACGGCAAGTGCCATCCGGATTCGCCCCTTATGATCGATTCCGGCCATGGGCCCGCGTGATATCATCGACAGGCTCTGTTCAGCCCGGTATTCCGTATGTGCGCGCCAGCCAATATCGGAAATCAAACAGGTGGCGTGGCGAAGTCGCCGGTCGTCTTCGTTTTCTTCAAAGCTGGAATTTTGGAACAAGGGATCGGTCCAGCTGAACAATTCTCGCGCATGCTGGGGAGAACGCGCCCGCAGATCCGCGAGATCTTCGCAGAGTGAAATGAGGACATCGCGTTTCTGCTCCGATTTTGACAATTGTTCAAATTGCAGGCCTTCCCGCAATCCGTAAGCGGAAATAACAACTTCCGACGGTTGTACGTGCTCCAGCAACTTTTCAAGGACGAGAGCCCCGAAGGGAACGGTTTCCCGCCGTGCCTTGGCAACCCGCTCGATGCCTTCCAAACTGGCCGGCGACAGATTGCGAATGAGGCGTGCAAATTCAATGGCGTTTGATCTTGGTATCCGGTAGTTGTGCATGACACGGAGGGGATAGTTGAACTGGGCCATGTGAAGTTTCGCAAATGCGCGCCAGGTCCCGCCGATGGCGAAGAAAGGACGTCCCTTGCCATCCTTGAGCCAGGACAGCTTGTCGAATTCCGCATCGACAATTTTTGCCGCCTTTGAAATTTTTTGCGAAGACTCATCCATGAGCCGCAGACATCCCAGCGGCGATGTGGCACCACTTCCGAATTCGTGATTTTCGATATCGGTTACTTCGAGACTGCCGCCGCCCAGGTCTCCGGCTATTCCATCGACTTCATAAAAGCCTGATATTACGCCTTTAGCCGCCAGTTCCGCTTCGCGCTTGCCGGTAAGGACATCGATATCGGCACCAATGATCGAAGATGCCTGTTGGACGAATTCCGCACCGTTGCTGGCATCCCTCGCGGCGGCAGTAGCAACGGCGCTGATTTTCCGAACACCGAGCTGCTTACCGATTGCCTGAAAACGGGTCAGGGCCTTGAGCGCCCGGTCGATACTGTCCGCTGACATCTTGCCGGTGCTTGAAAGTGATCGACCCAATCCGCAAAGAACTTTTTCATTATACAATGGCGGCGCACTTCTCCAATTTCCTTCGTAAACGAGAAGCCGGACTGAGTTCGAGCCTATATCGACAACCGCGACAGGTTCCAGGGGTTCGGAACCAACATGGGCGCGCGTGAGCACGGGTCAGGCACCCACCTTATGACGGGCCGTGAACCTTGGAGGCATATGGTCTTTGAGCGCCTCACCCCGACCAGAAAGACTTGGGTTGATCATGAAATAATCATGAGCGTTGAAAACTTCCTCTCCGGCTTTCAGTTTGATGCGCTGTGCTGAACCATCGGCCTTGATGCGCCAGCTCTGCTGGTTGTCCCGCAAGTTAGCCACCATTATCTGATCCAATATCTGTTCATGGACCGTGGGATTTAGAATAGGAACCATGGTTTCGACTCGTCGATCCAAATTTCTCGGCATGATATCCGCGGAAGAGATATATACAAGAGCCTCCGGTGAGGGAAGTTCAAATCCGTTGCCGAAGCAGTAAATTCTCGCATGCTCAAGAAATCGGCCAACAATGCTTTTGACCCGAATATTGTCAGATAATCCGGGCACTTCCGGCCGCAGGCAGCAAATACCACGAACGATCAGATCTACATTGACACCGGCTGTACTGGCTTCATAGAGCTTGTCGATAACTTCAGGATCCACAAGGGAATTCATCTTCATCCATACGCTCGCAGGTTTCCCCTGCCTGGCAAATTCGATTTCGTTCGAAATATTTTCAACGATCTTTTTCCTGAGGCCATAGGGCGATGCTGACAAATATTCCAAATCCGTTGGCTCCGCATAGCCGGTTACAAAATTGAACATGCGGGCGACATCCAGTCCAATCCTGGGATCGGCGGTAAAATAGGATAAATCCGTGTAAATCTTCGCTGTATCGGGATGATAGTTGCCGGTTCCGATATGGCAATAGATTTTCAGACCGTCGCCTTCCCGGCGCACAATCTGACTGAGTTTCGCATGGGTTTTCAATTCAATAAAACCATAGACCACATGCACGCCGACACTCTCCAGATCCCTGGCCCAGCGAATATTCGCCTCCTCGTCGAATCGGGCCTTCAGTTCGATCACGGCGGTGACCGATTTTCCGGACTCCGCCGCTTCCATGAGGGCGCGAACGATGGGAGAATTGTCACTCGTTCGATAAAGGGTCCATTTGATGGCAACCACATTTGAATCGGCAGCGGCCTGTTTGAGAAATTGCAGAACAGAATCAAATGATTCGTAGGGGTGATGGACCACAAGTTCCTTTTCCCGGATGGCCGCAAAACAATCACCGCCATGATCCCGGATTCGCTCCGGGAACCGGGCGTTAAATGGACTGAACTTAAGGTCCGCGCGTTCACTGACAATCAGCTGCGACGTGCTGCTCAGCCCCAGCAGACCATGTTGGATAGTGACTTCATCGACCCTGACTTCGAGTTCCTGAGCCACGAACCGCTGCAGGCTCACCGGCATGGCCGAGTCGATTTCGAGGCGAATCACAGACCCTCTGCGCCGCCGTTTAAGAGCGGACTCAAATAGTCGGACAAGATCCTCGGCCTCTTCCTGAATTTCGATATCACTGTCTCGCAGTACCCGGAATGCACCGTGTCCCTTGACTTTGTATCCGGGGAAAAGCTGTGAGACGAACAGGCTGACAATGGATTCCATGGTCACGAATCGCACCGTTGTCTGTTTTGATTTCCGCGTCCGGCTGCTTGTTTCCGGAAGTCTGATAAAACGCTTAACCTGATACGGCATCGGCAACAGGGCGTTCATGGTGCGCCCGAGTTTTTCATTGACAAGCTCAAGCCCCAGCGTCAGTCCGAAGTTTGGAATGAACGGAAACGGATGTGCAGGATCAATGGCAATGGGTGTCAGCACCGGAAACAAATGCTGCAGAAAATAATCATTGAGCCATTTTTGTTCCGGGGTTCTCAGCGAAGACGCTTCGACGAGTTTGACACCGGCTTGGCTAAGTTCATCCTTAAGTTCCCGCCAGCGTTCCTGCTGTTTGCCGGCAAGCTGGTCAACGGAGGCGTTGATACGTTCAAGTTGCTGCCCGGCAGTCAATCCTTCTTGAGAAACTGTATCGACGCCGGCTTGCAGCTGCGCCTTCAGACCCGCAACCCGTACCATGAAGAACTCATCGAGGTTTGAAGCCGAAATCGACAGGAAGCGAAGCCGTTCAAGCAGGGGATGGTTCAGGTTGAGAGATTCCTCAAGCACGCGTTTATTGAATTCGAGCCAGGAAAGCTCTCGATTAAAAAACCGTGCGGGACCATCATAGGATGTCTTGGCAATGGATGTCTTGGCAATCGGCTTGTCGGTCGGTTTTTCCAACGCTTTTGACGTACCGGGTTTGGCGGATTTCGGGGAATATTCCTGTTGTTTCATGATCAACTCAAACGCTATTACAGCTCCCACGATATCCCATTGAGCCGGTTAATCCACGACATTTGTAACAGGGATATTGGATTGTAAAACCATTATAGCCAAACAAGATTGCCAATGGGTAACAATCAAATAAATTATTCTCGTAAAATCAGGCATTTGAGCCAATAAAGTTAAAATGCATTAAGGTTAATTGTCTGGCTTCAGAATTTCCCGTACCAGATTTCGTGTAATTCTTCTTTTCTTCGCAAGAGCCGTCCGATCGAGCTTTTCGACCGCCTCACGCACTGCGGACATGGTCCTGTCGATATGCAGGGCGAGATAGTTGACGATTTCAGGAGAGATTTCGAGCTGGCGATCCGAAAACAATTTGACCAGTGTTGCCCGCAACAACAAGTCATCTGGGGATTCTATGGAAACGTAAGGAATGGATCGGAGGCGTGAGCGTAAATCTGGCAATTTGATATCCCAGGTACCCGGCAGGCTCTTTGCCGTGATCATTAAATCGAGATCATATTCCTTGCCGAGATTGAGCAAGTGAAACAATGCTGTTTCATCTAACTGTCCCCGGTCAATATCCTCAATGACGTGGCAACTCCCGGCCTCCAGATCCGGTAATCCGCTCGCCGTGATTTCGGCAGCCAGGTGTATTTGCGCGCCGGATCTTGATCGCCAGACCTCGGCCAGATGACTTTTACCGCATCCCGCCGGTCCGACGATAAACAGGGTTTTTGATGGCCAATCCGGCCAGAGATCAATCATCTGAACCGCGTGCTCATTCGATGGCGACACAAAAAAATCGTCGCGGTCAAAGGCCTCACGCACCGGCAGGTCGAACACGAGTTGAACCGGGGAGTCATTGTTCAGTTGCAGCGGCAATTGATCCGATGAGGAGTCACTTGCGTCTTCGCCCATAGATGATTACGTCTCTCTTGATGAATTTTCCGGTGTCGGTATCTCGCGATTTGAAAATTGCTGCCTAGGGCTCTCGGAAATGCTTGGTCCCTCTTGCTTAGAGACTTGCGCCCCCTGTTTATCCGAATGGCCTCGATCGCTTTTCTGCGAACCTGCAGTTTCCTGCGCATCCAATACACCATACCCCGGTGTTTCCAGCTCTTGTGATTCGAGCCTGTTGTCTTGATCATAGACCGACATGTGCTGCAGCCACGTTAAGAGATAAGCAACGGCGGATGCAACTGTTAAGGCGCCAACAACCCAGACTACGACAGTTGTTAACAATGAGAATCCCAAACCAAACCCCTGGGTAAACAATACGAGTGCTGCAAGAACAATCTGCCCCACCGTGTTGACTTTACTCACCGGTAGCGGTTGCATTTGCACCGGGCGTTCCAGCATCCATGAAAGCATAATGGCTCCGACAATAAGAAAATCACGGCTGACAACCATGATAACCAGCCAGGCCGGCAGGTACTCGTAATAACCGAGTGATACGTAAATACTAACGAGCAGAGCTTTATCAGCGATGGGATCGAGATAGGCACCTAGTTCCGTGGTCCAGTTAAATTGTTTAGCGATATAGCCGTCGACGCCGTCTGAGATACCCGCAAGCAGAAAAACTATGAACGCCAGCTGCATCTCATTGGAAATGATCAGCCATACAACCAGGGGGACGAGAAAAATTCTGAATACGCTTATGATATTTGGAATATACAAGAGACGTCAGCCAATGTTTCTTTCACAGAAGGGCAATCTACTTTTCCTTCTGATAATATATTGCCTCTGCCAGAGACAGCAAGGCTTCTAATCGGAATTCCGTTCCTTTTCAATAGCTTCGTAAAGTCCAGACTCCGCCGTCATTGTTGACACTCAGCTGATATTGTTCGGCTAACCGACCAAATGTGTTGATACCTCCGGGAAAGGCGAATTTTACAACGGCGCCTCGGGCTGAAAGAGACTCCACCTCCAAGGCATCAAGATTGGGAATATCCTGTAATTTTTTGCGCGTCTGCTGCCATTCCTTGAGACTTGAGAACTGCACCAGAAGGGATACCGGTTCAATTGCTGATGTCTGCAGGGATTCGACGCTGGAATTAATTTTCCAGAACTTCCACCGGCCTTCCAGAATTCCGAAGCTTGTCACGGCTGCACGGCGAAGCGTGTCGAGGGCCGAACCTTTGTAATCTCTCAAATGTTCCACGGTCCCGGTTGCATCCTGTCCGATAATGTTCACCTGCACATCGTTTTGTTCCGTTCGCTCATCGGCGATAACAATGACGAACTGGCTGTTTCCGAATTTACCGGCCATTTGTTGCCAGAGATCGGCATCGCCGGACTTCAGGTTCAAGACATTTTCCGCCGTAATATCAGAGCTGGTTCGTGCCAGACGCACAGGTGTGGCACTGTTTTGCAGATCAAGCTTGAGCCATTGCTGGCGCCAGGTCCTTTGCCCATTGACGGAAATCTGACCATTTTTGAGAAAGATAGGCAAAACCGTCGTTGGCGGCGCCTGGATCTCGGAGATGGGGACAGCTGCTGCCCTGAAAAATTTTCGCACGGCGGCCGCCTTAAATTTGAAATCATAAGTCGCAATGTAAGCGGTGCGGGAATTTTGTTCCCGACGAACAGAAATACCCTGCAGAAGCGGATCGATGGCATTATTATCCAGATCGGGCAGTCGCAGATAGTTTGAATAGTTTGTCAATCGCTTGGCCAGCACGCGGAAGGCTGAAATCGTCCCTTCGGCCATGGCCTTTTGCTTGGCTTCAACCGCATTGCTGGCTTCGGCCCTGATGCCAAAATTGGCGATGGTAAACAGATTGGCCTTCTGGGCCAAAAGTCCGTTTGGCCAGGCGACCATAAGGACTGCTGTCAAAGCCAGGACAATCGCGGAATTCCGATGGTCGGTGATCGAAAACCTCATTGATGATTCACCCATAAAAACGTTGCCGCCTTTCCATTCCAACGAAAATTGCGGCAAAATTGCGAACAAGTACTGTTTCAGCCCTTGACGTATTCCATATAAGCGAGAATGACTACAGCCAAGATTAATGTGTTACGGCATCTTGTTTATGTCAAAAGACGACCAAGTCAAAGGGACTGTGTCCCAATACGCCAAGGCAGGTGTGGATATAGACGCCGGTAACGCGCTGGTGGAGGCCATTAAACCCCTGGTCAAGTCGACACATCGAACCGGGGTCGTCGGCGACATTGGCGGATTCGGCGGGTTAGTTGACTTGAAGTCGGTAGGCTACCGCGATCCGCTCCTGGTCGCGGCCAATGACGGCGTCGGTACCAAGGTCAAGATCGCGATCGAATCCGGAAATCATGCAACTGTCGGTATCGATCTCGTGGCCATGTGCGTAAATGATTTGGTTGTACAGGGAGCGGAACCACTGTTCTTTCTTGATTATTTCGCTTGTGGAAAACTGCAACCGCAAATCGCAGAAGCTGTTATTTCGGGTATTGCCGAGGGTTGTCGGCAGGCCGGGGCAGGGCTCATTGGCGGTGAAACCGCCGAGATGCCCGGACTATACGCAAAGGGCGATTATGATCTCGCCGGATTTTGTGTGGGCGCCGTCGAACGCGATGAACTTCTGCCGCGACAGACAATAACCGCCGGCGATGTTCTTATTGCACTGGCCTCATCGGGGATTCATTCCAACGGTTATTCCCTGGTTCGAAAAATTGTATCCGACAATAATCTGGACTTCATGGAGCCGGCACCCTTCCGTCCGGAGATGTCACTCGCTGAAGCTCTACTTGTCCCCACCCGGATTTATGTGAAACCGCTACTGCAACTCCTTGGTCAGGTCAGCGTCAAAGCCTTCGCGCATATTACCGGCGGCGGATTGACGGAAAATATTCCGCGGGTCTTGCCGGCGACCCTTGCTGCGCAGATTGATTTGAGCCGGATCGAATGCGATCCAATTTTTCCATGGCTGGCAATGCTTGGCGGCCTCGAAGAGTTAGACATGCTGCGGACTTTCAATTGTGGTGTAGGTATGGTTGCCGTCGTCGCGGAAGCGGATGTCGATCGAACAATCGATCTTCTTAAGGATTTGGACCAGACCGCAAGCGTAATAGGTCACATTGAAACCCGCAAAAAACATTCAGTCGACTATATGAACTCTCTGGAATTGTAGGCATGGCGAGCAAGAAACGCGTTGGCGTTCTCATATCAGGCCGGGGCAGCAATCTTCTCTCCTTGATCGAAGCCTGCAAACAGCCGGATTTCCCCGCGGAAATTGTGCTGGTGATTTCAAACCGGGCCGATGCCAAAGGGCTTGAACACGGAACAAACAACAATATCCGAACACAGATCATCAATCATAAACAGTTCCCGACACGGGAAAAATTTGAAGATGAGCTGACCGCAGCACTGAAAGCCGAAAATGTTGATCTCGTCTGTAACGCCGGTTTCATGCGCTTGTTGACCGAGAATTTTGTCGGACACTGGCTGAACCGCCAACTCAACATTCACCCTTCCCTCCTACCCTCCTACAAGGGATTGAACACCCATGCCCGTGTATTGGCCGACGGCTGTCTGATCACCGGTTGTAGTGTCCATTTCGTCAGGACGGAAATGGATTCCGGCCCACTGATCGCTCAGGCCGCAATCGGTGTGGTTCCCGGCGAATCGGAGGAAAGCCTGTCTGCCCGGGTCCTCTCAGTCGAGCACGTCATTTATCCTTATGCCCTGCAGCTGGTCGCTTCCGGAGCTGTTGTCGTGGAGAATGATCGTGTGAAGTATGGGGATAAACTGCCCGACCCGCGACAACCCCCAAGCGGTTCGGACTGGCTCATTGTTCCCTGCGCTTAGGCCGTTGATTCCCGCGATAAATTCCGGAAAATTCTTCCGTCATCAGCAGCCATCGGGTCATGGGACCATTGGCCCGAAAACTCGCGGCACAGTGTCACGGCCGTCGGAAGTTGTCGTCATAGCTGGACATTTCCTGAATTCGAATGATAGTAAACAAATAAAAAGATCAGACGGACCATTAAACATATTAACCGTTCTTTGATCACTTGGGGCAGGAATTCGCATAACATCGCACGGTTGGATATTTTGCAGGTTGAACCTTGCATATTTTAGATTGTTTTTCGGTAAAAACCCCCAATCCTGATGCTTCGGACGTCAGGCGGAATTAAAGGAGAACAGGCACGCAACTGAGGTAAAATGGCCACCATGGGCCATCCGGTTCGCGATACTGTTGATCTTATATTGAGGAATCAAACCCAAATGAACGTCGCGGAATCCCATACCTATCAATTGGGCGAAGAACAAAGTGTCTGGTTCGCGCTGACGCCTTTGCTCAAAGATCCCGAAAATCCCATGCAGATGCTCCTCAAGATGAGCGAGAAGTATGGGAGTATTATTCCGTTCAATCTGAAAAACCAGCGTATCGTATTCCTATCCGATGTTGACCATTTCAAGCATGTCCTCGTGACGTCCGCCGACAAGTACATCAAGAATTTTGATGGCCTGAAGCCGATCTTCGGCAAGAGCATGATAACCATCGACGGGGCGCTTTGGCAAAAAATCCGGCGGCCCCAGCAGGCCGCCTTTCATCCGCAGAAATTTGAGGAATATTTCCCCTATCTCATTGACGCCATCGACTCGAAAATCGACAGATGGGCGAACTACGCAAAGAATGAAACGACGGTTGAAATGGTCGAGGAGACCTGGACCCTCGCCGCGGATATGGTGTGCAAGGCGTTGTTCGATCGGGAGATGCCGTTCAATCCACATTTTGTGTTCGGCGCCGTCAAGACC
>JBPCWG010000011.1:0-28121 GCA_051009705.1 Methyloligellaceae bacterium
CGCTTGCACTTGCAAAGCGCAAAAATACTTCGCCAAATCGAGTGAGGGAAAATCCGCGTTTTGATCTGTCGAATAGTTTTACTTCTAGAATTTCTTCGAGCTCTCGAAGTGTTTTGGAGACCGCGGGCTGGGTGATAGATAGAGAAAGGGCCGCTTTCATCACACTTCGCTGCTGGGCGACTTCAAGAAAGTTCTGCAAATGCCGAATTTTGATTCTTTTGTGCGGATTCATCGGTCAGACGACTCTTAACTTGCTAATTAAGTTATATTATAGCGCATTTATATTAATTTACATAACCAAAAATAATATATAGGATAATCGCCGGATTATGAGATCGTTCAGAACAGAGTTCTGAAAAGAATAAGAAGGTCGATCCGCATGTTGGAGGTACAAAACTAGATCGGTATACGAATGCAAACCCAGGTGGCGATAATCGGTGGCGGTCCATCAGGACTGCTGATGTCTCAAATTTTACAACTCAACGGAATCGACAATGTGGTTCTCGAGCGTCGAACCCGCGACTACGTACTGGGTCGGGTCCGTGCCGGTATTATTGAACAGGGGACAGTAGATCTTTTGCATTCAGCGGATGTGGCCAGTCGGATGAATCGAGAAGGGCTCATTCATGAAGGTATCGACATTGCCTTCGCCGGTGAACGACACCGGGTGGACCTGCACAAATATTCCGGCGGTAAGACGGTCATGGTTTACGGCCAGACCGAAATCACAGAGGATTTATATGAAGCCCGGGACAAGATGGGTGCAACTATCCTGCACGAAGTTTCCGATGTCGCGCCGCACGAGGTGACCTCACAAAATCCCTATGTCACGTTCAGGCATGATCGTCAGGAGAAGCGGCTTGATTGCCAGTTTATCGCCGGATGCGATGGATTTCACGGTGTCAGCCGCGCAACAATACCGAGTTCGATTCTGAAGACCTATGAGAAAGTATATCCTTTCGCATGGCTCGGGCTTCTTTCGGAAACACCACCGATTTCCGATGAACTGATCTACGTCAATCACAAACACGGTTTTGCACTTTGTTCCATGCGATCTGAAACCCGGAGCCGATATTATTTGCAGGTTCCCGTTGGAACCGATGTAAGGGATTGGCCGGATGAACGGTTCTGGGATGAGCTTAAGGTACGCCTTCCGGATAGTACGGCCAATGAGCTCGTCACTGGTCCGTCCATAGAAAATGCAGTTGCACCACTGCGAAGTTTTGTGGCTGAGCCCCTGAGCCATGGCCGATTGTTTCTTGTCGGCGATGCCGGACATATTGTACCGCCGACCGGCGCCAAGGGCTTGAATCTGGCGGCTTCAGATGTTTATTTCCTGTCGAGAGCTTTGCTCGAGTTTTTTCAATCCGGTGATGAATCCGCCTTGAGAGGATATTCGAACCGGGCGTTGCAGCGTATTTGGAAAGCCGTACGCTTCTCTTGGTGGATGACACTGATGTTGCACAAATTTCCCGACGATGGAGAATTTGGAGATAAGATTCAGCAGACCGAACTGGAATATCTGTTTTCATCGGAAGCGGCACAATCGGTACTCGCTGAAAACTATGTAGGATTACCTTTGGACTAAACGGAGATGGAGCTGTCGATCATTTCCGTCATGCTGAATTGAATGACGGGCTGAGTTACGAGAAGCTTTGACCTTTAGAATAATTGCCCATTATCGATAGTTAAGGAGAAAGTTTGTGTCCGATAGCCGTCTCGAAACCGGAATGAAGGTGCGACGATCAGTCTTGGGTGATGACCATGTCGATCGTGCAGAAGCCAGCAAATCAGAATTCGACGAGGATTTTCAACAATATATCACCGAGGCGGCCTGGGGATCTGTCTGGTCACGGCCGGGACTGAGCAAAAGAGAGAGAAGTTTGTTGACGATTACGCTGTTGGCGGCACTGGGACATCATGAAGAATTAGCGATGCATATACGGGCCGCGCAAAACACCGGTGCCACAGCCAGCGATATTAAGGAAGCAATGCTTCATGTCGCCGTTTACGCCGGAGTTCCGGCTGCGAACACTGCAATTAAAATTGCGAAGCAGGCACTGAATGAAAGTTAAAAAGGAGTGTCCAAGATGAGTGCTCGAGGAAATTGGTTCATCAGGGATCGCGGAATTCAACCTCCGGCCTATCACCCGCAATATAAGTCAACAATATTGCGTTCGCCGAAGAAGTCTCTTCTTTCGTTGCAGCAGACATTATCGGAAACGACAGGACCGGTATTCGGACATTCCGATCTGGATCCCCTTGACGATGATTTGATCCGTAATGCAGTCGTGGATCGCGAGCCCATTGGCGAACGAACAATCATCCATGGATATGTTCTGGATCAAAACGGCCGGCCTGTCCCGAATACCCTGCTGGAGGTTTGGCAGGCCAATGCCGGTGGCCGGTATCGCCATGTTAATGACAACACGATTGCCGAAATAGATCCGAATTTCAGTGGCTTCGGGAGATGTATGACAGATGAAAACGGCTATTACAGTTTCAGAACCGTTCGCCCCGGGCCATATCCGTGGCGCAATTCACCCAATGAATGGCGTCCCGCGCATATTCACTACTCCCTGTTTGGAGAAGCATTTACGACACGATTGATAACACAAATGTACTTTGAGGGCGATCCCCTGATCCCCTTCTGCCCAATCGTTTCATCAATTCCTGATGAGGGAGCCCGCGAGCGCCTGGTCGCCAAGCTGGATCTCGAAGAGACGATTCCCATGGATGCATTGGCTTATCGTTTTGATGTTGTGCTGCGTGGTCGCCGATCGACACCGTTTGAAAATAAAATGGAAGGAAACTGATATGCCTCAAGAATATTTGAAAGAAAGCGCGTCTCAGACAGCGGGTCCGTTTTTGCACATAGGCATGTATCCTTCGGCGGCCGGTCTCCCGATCCGAACTCAGGAGAAACCCAATGTAATCGCTTCACCTTCAATCGAAGGAGAGCGTATCCGCATTGAAGGTGTCATTTACGACGGCGGTGGCAATCTGGTGATTGATGCTCAGATCGAGCTCTGGCAGGCGAATTCGCACGGTAAATACAATCATCCCGCAGACGATCAGGATAAACCCCTAAATCCGGACTTCAATGGCTGGGGTCGGGCCGTTACCGATTTTGAAACAGGTCTCTACTGGTTTGAAACGATCAAACCCGGTCCAGTTCCCGGACCCCGGGGGCAATTGATGGCACCCCATGTCAGTCTTTGGATATGCGCGCGTGGTATTAACATCGGCTTGCATACGCGCATGTATTTCTCCGATGAAGAGCAGGCTAATGACAGTGATGCGGTTATGAATGCGGTTGAAAATGGCCCGCGTCGTAACGCCCTGGTCGGTCAGCGGTCCTCGGGTGACGGGTTGCCTACATATCGATTTGACATCTATCTTCAGGGAGAAAACGAAACACCGTTTTTCGACATCTAAAGAAACACTAGCGGAGTCTCACCGGGTACAGAAATGACAGAAGCATTTATCTGCGAATATGTTCGAACCCCCATCGGTAGGTTCGGGGGTGCACTGAGTTCGGTTCGAACGGATGATCTCGCAGCGGTACCTTTGAAAGCACTGAAAGATCAGCTACCTGAACTTGACTTTAATTTTGTTGACGAAGTTATATTTGGATGTGCCAATCAGGCTGGAGAAGACAATCGCAATGTTGCAAGAATGGCGCTTTTGCTCGCCGGACTGCCTGAGAAAATACCGGGTTCGACCATAAATCGATTGTGCGGATCCGGTATGGACGCGGTGATTTCAGCTTCGCGTGCCATTAAAACCGGAGAAGCGGAACTTATCATTGCTGGTGGTGTTGAGAGCATGTCGCGGGCGCCGTTTGTTTTGCCTAAGGCCGAGACTGCATTTTCCCGAAATGCCGCTATCGAAGACACAACGATCGGATGGAGGTTTGTCAATCCCCTGATGCGTCAGAACTTTGGCGTCGACTCCATGCCCGAGACAGCTGAAAATGTGGCACAGGAATTTTCGATCAGTCGGGATGATCAGGATATGTTCGCAATGCGATCTCAACAGAAAGCGGGTTTGGCCACGGAGAAAGGTCGATTTGCCGAGGAAATTACGCCGGTGAGCGTGCCTCAGCGTAGAGGTGCCGACATAATTGTCGATGTCGATGAACATCCAAGACCTGCAACCACACTGGACAGGCTGGGAAAACTACCAACACCATTCAGAACCGATGGAAGTGTCACGGCGGGAAATGCAAGTGGCGTGAATGACGGCTCGGCCGCGTTGATTTTGGCGTCAGAGAAGGCCGTTGAGAAATACGGGCTGACACCACTGGCACGGGTGCTGGGTGGTGCAACCGCAGGGATTGAGCCTCGAATTATGGGCTATGGTCCGGTTCCCGCGACCCGGAAGCTGTGTGATCGGTTGGACTTGTCTGTCGATGAATTCGATGTCATCGAGCTAAACGAAGCCTTTGCCAGCCAGAGTTTGGCCTGTATGCGTGGACTTGGCCTTCCTGACGATGCCGAACACGTAAATCCAAATGGTGGGGCCATTGCCCTGGGGCATCCACTTGGAGCTTCAGGAGCCCGAATCACCGGAACAGCGGCGCTTGAAATTAAGCACCGAGCCGGGAATAAGGCACTGGCGACAATGTGTATCGGTGTTGGCCAGGGTATCGCCATCGCCTTGGAGGCTGTTTAGTCCCATGGCCGTGAGCCCGTTTGATTCCAAACTATTTCGTGACTTGTTCTCCGATCCCGAGAGTGTATCGCTATTTGATGATACAGCGCAGATCAAAGGATATTTGCAGACAGAGGCGGCTCTGGCCCGTGCCCAGGGCGCGCTGGGAATTATTCCCAGGGAAGCGGCGGACAAAATAAGCTCCGTTGCAGATTCCCTGACCATCAATCCTGAAGATCTGTCAACAGGAACACAAAACACCGGTGTTCCGATACCTGAGTTTGTAGCTCAGCTGCGAGAGGTCATAAAGGGGGATGCCGCAACTTATGTCCATTGGGGGGCGACCAGTCAGGATATTATCGATACCGGCCTGATTTTGAGATTAAAACAATTCACAGAGCTGGTAGAGGACCGGGTACGCGCACTGAAAGTATCTTTATCCGATCAGATCAAAAAACATCGCCATACGGTCATGGCCGGAAGAACGCGAACGCAGCAGTCTACGCCGATTTTGGCGGGATTGAAAATTGCCGGATGGCTGGCGCCGTTTAACCGGCATTCTCAAAGAATGAGTGAACTAAAACCGCGATTGCTGTGCGTTCAGTTTGGTGGCGCATCCGGGAACATGGCATCCCTGGGTGACCGAGGGCTGGAGGTGGCGGATGAAATGGCGAAGCTGCTCAATCTGCAAGCGCCTGCCGGTCCCTGGCATGGTCAACGGGATTCGCTTGTCGAATTTGCCGGACTGCTCTCCCTGATCAGTGGCAGTCTTGGGAAAATTGGTGAAGACCTCATGCTGCTCGGGCAATCAGAAGTCGGTGAGATGTCCTCCGGTTCGGGTGGTGGATCCTCGACCATGCCGCAAAAATCAAATCCTATCGATGCTGAGGCGCTGGCAACCCTGGCGCGCCACAATGCCGGCCTGTTGGCAAATGTACATCATGCTTTACCCCATGCATCGGAACGCGACGGTCCAAGATGGTCGCTTGAATGGTTGAATCTTCCCCAAATGGCAGTTGCAACGGCGGCAGCTTTGGCGATCGGCCTGCGGATCATAGAAAATCTGCAAGTCGATGAAGCACGTGCAGAGAGAAATCTGGAGAGTTCGAATGGGTTGATTCTAGCTGAGGCAGCTAGTTTCGCTTTATCGGAACACATGCCCCGGGTCGAGGCTCAGAAACTTGTGAAGTCGGCTGTTGCGACATCGCTTCATGATGGGCGCCACCTGATGAGTGTGCTGGTCGAAATGACCGATGCGCCTGTTGACTGGGATGTGGTCAAAGAGCCTTCACACTATGTGGGTGCTGCTGATCAGATAGTCGATCGCATCCTCGCAGAGACAGCAGTTTGAGCGAGCGAACAAATCCGTTGTTTCAATTCAGGTCGGTAGCAGGTATGGCTACCTCATGAATTCTCTCAATCAGTCAGGAAATCCGGATTCGGATAACGAGGCTTCTTCTCCAGAGAACATCCCGGGAGCAGCTGATGGCAAGTCACTGCATCCCGCCGTCGTTGGCTCCCTGTATATGATTGGGGCCGCCATAAGTTTTACAGGCCTCGATACGGTGATGAAATTTCTGGCAGGAAGCTATGACTTCTGGTTTCTCGCCTGGGCGCGCAGTCTCGCCCAGTTCGTGTTTATCATGGCCATAGTCCCGTTTCTGGGTTTTCAGAATGTGTTGCCTGTAAACCGATCGGGAATCCAGTTGGTGCGCGGCATCTGTCTCGCTGGCGCGACACTGGCGATATTGCTGTCACTCAGGGAAATGGCTTTGACCCAAACCTATGTAGCCCTGATGACAACGCCTCTTGTTTCAGTCGCCTTATCCCCTTTAGTGCTGGGGGAGAGGGCGACAATGACACAATGGTTCTGGATATTGCTTGGATTTGCGGGAACCGTGATTGCCCTCAATCCAGCAGCACCGGAAATTGGCTGGTTTCTTCTCTACGCGGCGATGATGGCGATCTCGCTCGGAACCTATCATGTGTTTACGCGATTAGGTTCGCGAACCGAGAATAATTACACACAACTCTTTTATGTTCTGGTGATCGCGCTTGCGTTGACGACACCGCTGCTGCTGATAGCCGAGGGTGGACTTCCCCTTGAGGGATGGTTGCTGATATTTCTTGCCGGCGCATTTGGAACGGCTGCACATTTCTTCATCACGTTTTCTTTTAGCTATGCAACTCCGGCTGTAGTGGCTCCGATGTGGTACACCCAGATCATCTGGGCGGCTATCGCAGGATATGTCGTATTCAATGAAATCCCGACATTTGGGATCATCGTCGGATCAATCATAGTCGTTGTCAGTGGCCTTGCGACCGTACAATCAAATTCTCAGTGATCGGTAATAAGGCAGACGTCAATTCAGGTCGGCATAAATTGATATACCGGTCTTCCGGCAACGATAACCGTGTTGATAGTCGGAAGATTTGTTCCAAATCCGTCGACAATTAGAAGATCGGCACGTTTCCCGATTTCCAATGTGCCTCTATCATTCAGCCGCGCCAACTTCGCCGGATTCCTGGAGATCAGAGACCATGCAGTTGCCTCGTCATTGACCCCAAGGCTTACCAGTTTTGAAACCGCCAACAATTGCGCTGGGTAATAATAGTCTGACGCCAGTATCGTGCACAGCTGTTCAGAGATGGCTCTGGTCGCATCGAGTGCCCCGTTGTGGCTGCCTCCGCGAACAACGTTCGGTGCGCCGAGGATCGTATGTTCGTTATGCTGAAGTGCATTCTTTGCTGTTTCGTATGAAAGAGGAAATTCGCTAGCATGGACACCGTGGGATCGATACCATTCACGTTGCGTTGGGTCTTCCTCGTCATGAGCCAGTAATACGGCTCCTTTCTTTGACGCTCTTTCAGCGACAGATGCGATGAGTTCGGGGACCTCATCCCGCCGTGACCAGTATTTTTGCAGTAGATCCTGGTAAGCTTCGGCGGATATTCCCGTTCGCTCCTGCATTTGCGTTTTTTTGTGCTGGGGCCAGCGTTCTTCTGCAAATTTGGTCGTATGATCGTTAAATGCGAACAGGGTAGGCTTGCTACCGCGAATCAGATCAAGCGTGGCTTCCGCCTGATCAAGAGCAAAGGTTTCCCATCGAATATGGGTGTACATGTCAGAGGCAAAATTGATCGAAGAGTGTTCAATAGCATCACACAGCTTTTTCGCTCGGTCCAAACTCCGAAGTCCCGGTTCCCAAGAAACGGTCAGACTGTGAAAAGCCGTTGTTATCCCGTTCGCAATGAGTTGCTGGTCGGTTTCTCGAAGGGCAATGTCAATAGGGAATTCAACCCGGGGGCGAGGCATCAAGATGCGTTCAAATGCGTCACCATGCAGGTCGACAATGCCCGGTAGAACATGCCTTCTCTTGGCATCAATGATTTCACCATGCTTTTCCCCATAGGCTGAAATCTTGCCGCCGGAGATACAAACCGATGTGTCGCTGATACCTGAAGGGAGCAGCACTTTACCGTTTATAATTGTAAATTCTTTCATAAGGTCGCTGCGAGCCTGCTTGAATCAGACTTCAATCCCGTGGAAAAATGAACTCGACAGAGTCAAGTGGCCAGCTCCCCTGACTAAATTCGATTCTTTTGCCTTCGTTGTCCGAGTTCACGGATTGAGAGCGAAATACAGGTGCCCCAACTTCCAGCAGCAGATGCTGCGCTTCATCTTCAGAAGCTCGCCCACCGGACACTCGAGTCTCGATCCTATGGTAGTCTTTGATGCCATGTTCGCTGTATACTTGGCTAACGGACTGGTTTTTCTCGTAGACTTTGTCAAATTTTGGAAAGCGCTTTGCCGGCATCCATTTGAAATTCAAAAAAGCCGGTTTTGAACCGATTATCCGAATTCGTTTGATGGCGATAAGACGGGTCCCCCGTTTGACATCAAGTTTTTCAGCGAGGTCGGCCTTGGCGCTGACGCGGGAAATGGACAGAGTCTTTGTTTCAACTGAGTGTCCATGAGTAGCGACATTTTCAATAAATCTGCGGCCACTGTTTATTTCGTAACACGTCAGTTTCGTATTGATATAAACCCCCGATCCCTTCCGTGCTGTGACCAGACCTTCCCTTTGCAAAGCTTCTAGGGCACGCCGCACCGTCATACGCGTGACCGAAAAACGTTCGCAAAGCTGCTTCTCACTGGGAAGGCGTCCGCCTTCTGCCATAGCTTTGGCGAGGATCTCAGATTTCAAAGTCCTGTAAATAGAGAGCCAGGGGGGACGTTTATCTGCAGTTTGAGGGGAAGAAATATTCTGATTCGAGGGTGACATAGAAATTTTGTGTCCGACGAAACCCAATTGGGGATAAACTATCAAGTATACTGCAATTCATTGAATTCATCTCATGTCTCCTATGATCGATCAACTGAATAGTTGAAATCCATTTGATGAATTAACGAACGTCTATTGAGATAATCGTGACTGGATACAGAATTCTCCACCAAAGATGTACAGGGAATAGGGGGGACTCGAGGGGGAAGCAAGATGAGGGTCTAATTCGAGGAAGACGTGGCTGCTCTTTTTTGCCATCGATGAAATGCAATGATCGACCAGATAATTTCGATGACGCCAAATGGCCAGGCCCCTTGCAGAAATCCATAGGTTGCCGCCAGCAGGCAAGCTCCTGAAAATGCCAGAACAAACCAGTGACTTTTGTCTTCGACAGCATAAAAAGTGAGCATCGCCAGTACGGAAGCCAGGCCAAACAGAGTTAAAGCGTCCAAAATGTCCCCTTCTCTAAATCGCATTCCTGTTTCGACAGGTTTTAAAAATGACGTCGTATAACTAGCACGTTCAAAGAAACTTGATCCAGCAGAGGTCTGACTATGTTTGCAACAAAACGGGTATGTGAAACGAGTGCCTTTCTTTTCATAATTTCCATTTCGAGCGGTGCAGTTTTCGCACAAAGCCCTTCGGCTAAGATATATGAGCGTGGAAATCAGAGGTGTGTTGAATCCAACGGCGTTCCCAATCACGAAATCGGTCAGTTTCCGAATTCGGGTAATCCCAATCGGTTTCGCGCCCAACAGCTTAAGTTCTGTTTTGACAAGCTGCCGAAGAAAAAGGCCAACCCGACCCGGGGAACGCCGAATGTCGGTATAGCTCTCAATGGGATTGTCATCCGGCCGGGCACCGCTGACTGGTATGATGCCACGACGCGGCGGGGTTTTAGCAGAAATCGAGCGTCGGGCTGGAATCTGGAAGGCATGGGGTCGGCGGAATCGCTGGGCATGGACAAGAACAATGCCCATGTCGACAACCGGGGTTTGTATCACTATCACGGGAAACCCGTTGGTCTGCTTAAAATCAACAAATCAACACTGGTCGGCTATGCTGCCGACGGGTTTGAAATTCACTATGTCGGCAAGGATGCCAAGCCGAGTTATGTGCTGAAATCCGGAATGAGACCAACTGCTCCCGGAGGAGCCTATGATGGTCGCTTTGTCGAAGATTGGAAATATGCGAAGAATTCTGGAAGTTTGGATGAATGTAACGGAGGCACGATTGATGGGAAATTCGTCTACATTGCTACAGATAGCTATCCTTTTTATCCCCGATGTCACTGGGGCAATGTAAGCCAGGACTTCAAACGGCGGGGTCCCCGGAACGGCAATCGTCGAGACCGTCGTGCCGGCGGAGGTCCTCTGGTGGGTGCCGCAGCCGATCTGGGTGTATCGGTTTCGGAACTGCGGGATGCGGTAGGTCCTCCGCCTCCAAATGTAGAGCAGGCCGCAAAAAGACTGGGTATCCCCGCCGCAAAGATTCGCAGGGCATTGAGAAACAATAGACCGTAGCTTCAGTTCCCTGCCTGGTAAGACCCGCTGTGTTCAGATGTTCGGCGCATATCAAATTGCAGATTTGTCCGGCAAAACAAGTTCCTCGTCGATCCAAATTCTGAGGTCTTCGGATTCCAACTCCAGTTCGACACAGAACTTACTACCGGGGTTGGATTTCGATTCGCAAAATACTTCTATGATTTTCCCGGCCCGTCGCCGTAGTGGTTCAAATCGCGCTTTTAAGATTTCATAAGGTCGGTCATCACCTAGTTTTTCCCCTTCTGAATCAAAGGATATGAGGCGCGCAGTTTCATTGCGATTATTAATTTCCAACTCATAGCGGACCCTAACCGCATTCTCCAGGGCACTTAGGCGCACATACTTTAAAAGCTCAGATTTCATTTCCGACGGGAGTTTCGGCATGATGCCTTGCAAGCTGTTTTGATGACTCAGTCAATAAATACCAGAATTGATTCGATCAAGGTACCAGGATTGTGGTTCCGGATACCCGTCGCTCTTCTATATCCGCGTGTGCTCTGGCAATATCCTGCAGTTTGTATGTCTGATCGGCATGTGCTTCGATGTGCCCGGCAATCACAGCTGAAAATACGGCCCGGGCTGCCTCATCCAGTTCCTCTGGCGTAGAAACGAAATGACGGAGCGATGTCCGAATAAAACGGACGGAACCGGCTTCCATCAGAACATGTGGATCAATCGGCGCTAGACGTCCGGACAAATCTCCGAAAGCAACGAAATCGCCGCGGACTCTCAGGGATTTCAGAGACGGCTCAAAACTGTCCTCACCTATGGGGTCGTAAACCGCATGGACACCGGCACCCTCTGTTAGATCTCGAACTTCCTGATCAAATGTCGGGTTTTGATTGTTAATCACGTGACGACAACCTACGTCCAGAGCTTGTTGTTTTTTATCGTCATGACTTACAGATCCGATGACAGTAGCGCCCCTCTGTTTCGCCCACTGGCAAAGAATTCGACCGACGCCGCCGGTTGCGACATGGACGAGAACCGTATCACCCGATTGTACCGAATAAGCCTGATGTAACAGATAGTAAGATGTCAGGCCTTTCACCATGATCGAAGCCGCCTGTAATTCGCTGATCTGATCTGGAAGTTTTACAACACGCCCCGCAGGTATGAGTCGCGCTTCGGCATAACCTCCGAGACCGCCCATACCGTAAGCGACCCGGTCTCCAATTTTGAGCTGGTTCACATTGGTGCCGACCGCTTGGACAATCCCGGCAGCTTCGCGCCCAAGAATGACCGGAAAGTCGGATGGGGGAAAGCTTCCGGCACCCTGGCGCAGCAATATCTCGTTGTAGTTAATGCCGATGGCTGTTTGCTTTAGCAGAATTTCATCGGGACCCGGATTGCCAATTTCTGTGTCTTCGACTTTCAGAACATCGGGTCCGCCAAATTTGTAGAGCCGAACTACTTTTGTCATAAGAATTGATTGCTTATCTTGTAGATGTTTGTGTTGGTTCAATGTGCCATTGGTGCAGAAAAATTCTTCAGAATATCAACATACGACACCGCCATTGGGTTGCAGGTTCTGGCCGTTGATAAATCCCCCTTCATCCGATACCAGCAATGAAACCAGGGCAGCAATATCTGAAGGATGGCCCAACCGGTCTGACGGTGTATTGGATTGCAATGCCTGGAGGTTGCCTTTTTGCGCTTTCGTTTTTACTTCACCGACAATCGTTCCCGGAGAAATAATATTCGTTGTGATCCCGAGTGGACCAAATTCCTTGGCCAATGCCTTGGTCATGCCCCATGCAGCATGTTTTGATGTCGTCACATGTGGTTTTCCGGCATAACCGGCCATTGCATTCATTCCGGAAAAATTGATAATTCTTCCCCAGTTGTTTTCAACCATTCCAGGCAGGCATTCTCGGGCAAGCCAAAACGCAGACTTGTAGTTCACATTCATTACGCGTTCCCAGTCTTCCTCGCTAATCTCCAGGAAACCGGCATTGGGACGAATAGCGGCATTATTGATTAGGACATCTACGCCTCCATATTCTTGTAGCGCTGAATCGGCGAGTTCTTTGACCGAGTCTTTTCGGCCGACATCGGCCATGATCACGTGTGCTTCGACCCCCATATGGCGAACTTCCGTGGCCACTTCTTCGCAATTTTCCCGGTTGGACGAACCGTTGACGATAATATTGAAACCCTGCCTTGCCAGTGACTGGGCACATGCGCGGCCGATGTTTCTGCCGGACCCTGTGATCAATGCCGTTCTTGTTTTCTGATTCATCTCTTAAATTTTCCATTCTTTTCGGATTTAAATCTGACGACAGCGTCCACCGCTACCACGCCTTTTCCTTGAGGTAGCACTAAAAGCGGATTTATCTCCATGTCGAGAAGTCGCTCTCCGAATTGCTCCGCCAGTGACGCAAAATTAAGTATGGCTTCAATGAGGGCGGGTCTATCGTGCTTGTTTTTACCCCGATAACCATCCAGACGGCGGCCCAGGGCGAGTTCGTCGAGTATTGACTCCACGTCCCTGCGGGTGACGGGCAGCAACCGCAACTGGAAATCCTGATAAAGCTCGGTTAAAATTCCTCCGGATCCCACCAGTATGGCGTTGCCGAATTCCGGAACCGATTTGAACCCGAGGATAACTTCAATACCATCGGATATAAAATCCTGAATGAGAAGACCCTCGATGTCCTGAATACCGCTTGCTCTCGTTTGTTCGACCATGCGATGACAGGCCGCTGCCAATTCATTGGGTTGAATATTGGTCTGAACGCCGCCAATTTCGGATTTGTGAAGAAGGTTTCGGGCGAGAATTTTGATGACTTTCGGTTCCGGGGACAGGTCTGACAGTTTTTCAACCTCAAGGGGCAGTGAGAATTGGGTGCTCTTGACTGCCGGAATTCCAGATTTTTTAAGAAGTTCCAGTGCTTTCGCTTCGTTAAGGTGCCCTTTATTTTTGGATAAGTCCTGCGCCTTGGCCGTGACCTCATCTTCAACAGCATCTTTTGTCGTCCATCTGTGCCGGAGTTGCGACATGGAACGGAGCGCCAGGGCGCAAGACTCCGGATTGTCAAATGCAGGAATACCTGCCTGGTTCAATTGCCTCAGCAGATCGGGTGAGCCGGGGCTCGAATAAACAATGAGGGGTTTGTTCCGGCTTCCCTTGTATGCCAGAACAGGTTCGGCAATTAGTTCGGGGCGCGATATGCTGGAACTGCCGGCTATCGGAATAATCGCGTCATATGTCGGGCTATCCATCAGGCAAGCCAAGGCCTTGGAAATTATTTTGCCGTCCACTCCGGCCATGGTTATGTCGACTGGGTTTCTTGTGGGAACGAAACCGTCATCGCTAAGAATTTCACCGAGTTTGCGGGCTGTGTCCGGATCGGGGTCAGGGAGTTCAAAACCCTCGAGTCCGCAGACATCAGCAACCAGTCCCGCAGCGCCACCCGTAGATGTCAGTACAGCCAGACGATTTCCTTCCAGCAATTTTTGATCTGCCGCGACGTGGGCGACGTCAAGGAGATCAGCGTAACGACTGACCCGGATGGCTCCGCACTGCCGGAAAAGACAATCGTAAAGCTCATCCTCACCGGCCAGCGCTCCAGTGTGCGAGGAAACCGATTTTGCCCCGACCTTAGAACGGCCGACCTTATAAATGATCAGTGGTTTTTTAACTTTCAGGGCCTTTTCGGCAACCTTGCGAAATTGAAGGGGATTTCTCAGGGTCTCAAGGTAAAGGACTATCGCCCGGGCGCGGGGATCCTCTAACAAGTAAGCGACGACGTCGCTCACTTCGATGTCCGCCTCATTTCCTGTCGCCACTAAATGCGACAACCCGATCCCCTGCAGTTTCGCACGGTTCAAAAGGGATCCGAGAATTCCACCGCTTTGCGAAACGATCGCAACGGTACCCTTGTCCGGGGCATTCTGTGTCAGCGCTGCGGAAGCAGACAGATAAATGCTATCCACCACATTTACGAGACCAATTGTATTAGGTCCGAGAATTGTCATTCGGCCGGCGGCACGTCTGAGCTTCTGCTGACGCTCCCTGCCTTCTTCGCCGACTTCCGCATAACCCCCGGCAAGGACGACTGAAACCGGAGTGCCGATATCAGCCAGTTCCCTGATCGCATCTTCCGTTGCGGATCCGCCCAGGAGAACCATGGCCACATCCGGAACACCGGGGAGGTCCCGAATTGATGCAAAACATTTGTAACCGGCAATTTCCTCGCGATGGGGATTAATTGGCCATATATCGCCATCAAAGCCATTTTCTATTGAAGAGACAAGTGGACGACCGGATGTTTTCTGCGGATTTGAGGAAGCGCCGACAAATGCGATCGATCGGGGGTGAAACAGCTTTCGCAGTGTTTGAATTTTCGAACGTGAGCCGGATTTAATGTTATCCATCGCGGGAACTGCCCAACCTCACAGTTTCTTCTTGTTTCTGGATTGCAAAAATTTTTCAACCGAAGACCGATGTTCATCTGAGGTGTAGCAAATTGCCTGTGCCTGGCATCCGTGCGCCAGAACATCGTCGAGAGACATTTCGAAACTTTTGTTCAGAATCGTTTTGCTGAGGGCAATGGAAGTTGGAGATCCGTTCGAGAGAGTTTCGGCTTTTGCCAACGCATCATCGACCAGGGTTTCGGTTGCGAAAACATCATCAATCATGCCGATCTCATGGGCTTCCTTGTAGTCAACGGGCCGGCCGGAATAGATGAGATCTTTTGCACGGGACATACCAATCCGGCGTGGCAGGAAGTACATGCCGCCACCATCGGGAATGAGTCCTCTCAAAACAAAGCTCATGATGAAAAGGGAGTCGGGACATCCGACAACAAAATCGCAGGCCATGGCGAGATCACAACCCAGCCCCGCAGCGGATCCATTAACGGCGGCGATGGTCGGTTTGGGCAGGTCGTAAAGCCGGGTAATCAGAACATTGTTGCGACGCTGGCGATTCCAGCCATTCATCGCCAGTGTGCCCGCAGGAGCCTGCAATCTTTCTTCCATACCCTGTATATCGCCACCGGCACAGAAAGCCTTTCCGGCGCCGGTGATGACCAGCGCCCGGATCTGTGGCTCGCTTGCAGCGAGATCAATTGCTGCAATCAGACCCTCCCGAACCTCATCATTGATCGCATTACGCTTGTTTTCGCGATCAATCACAACTAGCCCGACACTGTTGACCCGTGTGAGCTTCACGGCATTGTTTTCGATCAGCGAGGTTGCCGAAGAATCCGGCTGCGTACGGTTTGGCATGAACTATCCTGGATTCGTTCTCGATGTTGCGGTTTTGAGTTAATTTGCGTGATAGGCGTTTATCCGGCGTAGTAGGGTTTGCCGTGATTGCGCAACCACAGGCGGATGAGATGGCGCGGCGCATCCGGATCGTCTGTATAAGCTGTACGCCGGTGACCGAGGCGGCGATTGTTCACGATTTGAATCTGGCCGATCTCGAATTCGAAAGATTTACAGTAATAGGTCTTTTCCGAAACATCTATCAGTGTCTGAATCGCGTTCTTCGTTGCCGTTTCCATATCGATGCCTTCGACCTTGTAACCCTGCTGGACAAGTCGAGGGGAAAAATTGAATTCGATGTTTTTGCCGTCGTAAATGGCAATCGGTTTGAAGCTGGTCAACTTTTCACCGTCACCATGTTCTCGCTGACGATCGAAATAAAACGGTTCATACAGCCTGTGCAGGCAGTCGGTATGATTCTCGAGTAGGTCATTATAGACGGTCTCAAGGCTTACCAGGCCGCTGATTCCCCCCTCCCGTGCCGTTTGCAGACAGAACAGGGCGACATGGCTCGGAGGCAGATTAAAGGCGTTGTCGGTGTGGAACGACTGGCCTGAGTTGGTTTTTGATGAACGGATGCCATTACCGGCTGCTTCTTTGACATGGGTATCCGTGACATCATAAACCAGAGTACCATCCCATTTCTGCGCCACGGTCTGGCTCACCATATTCATCAGTAGCCAATAAATTTTCTTGGCAGTTTCCACTTTGATTTCATCGAGCGGAATGCGGTCAATAATCGCAAAACCGATGCCATCTTCGATCTGCTCCCGGACCGATGCCATGGTCGCGCGGCAATTCGGCATTGCGAACATTTCCGGTTTCAGTGCCTCGATGGGAAAGGGATTTGACCCCAGTTCCTGCGCCACTTGTTTTATTTCGGTGAGACAATCGGCATCCAGAACGACTTTTCCATCATTTGGTAAAAGTGTTTCGGATCGCCAGGCCATGGATCCGGTTAGGGGCGTTTCAAGGATTGATGGCATTAATCGAATCTCTGTTTAACTTTGACAATTCATTTGAGTACACTGTCGGCAACTGTTCGGGTATGAATTATAGTCGTTCCCGAAGAGTGGTCAAATTCGGTGGGATATCAATTCGCCGGATGCAACCAGCCGTTGGATTGGAATTTTCAGCGACGGCTCGGTCACAATAGCACCAGGATCAATGCAATGCGCGACGCGAGAAAACCGAATGACACAACCCTCCAACGATAACAAATCCGACAATGACGATCAGTTGGCGGAATATAATAAGAAAAAAGAAAAAGCTCTCGGGATGGGAGGAAAGCAGAAGCTTGAACAGCGTCGAGCCAGTGGCAATCTCAACGCGCGAGAGAGGCTGGACTGTCTACTGGATGCGGGCAGTTTCAAAGAATTTGGATTGTTCGCCACGTCACATCGGAAAGAAGATTCCGAAAAAACACCCGTAGACGGCAAAATCGCAGGTTTCGGAACAATAAATGGCCGGCAGGTCGGGATCATTTCCAACGACTTTACCGTGAAGGGCGCTTCAAGCAGCCTGATTAACGGTAAAAAAATGAAGCATATCAAAGAGATAACATCGAAACACGGGTTTCCGCTGATCTTCCTTGGGGAGTCGTCGGGTTCACGGATGCCCGACCGCATGGGCGCACCCGGTCGGGCTATTCTGGGACAAGACCCTCAGGAATATCTCAGGGACAGGAAGACGCCCTGGGTATCAGCCCTACTTGGCGACTGCTACGGTTCTTCCACCTGGTATACATGCCTGTCTGATTTTGCGGTGATGCGCAAAGGAGCGACCATGGCCGTCGCAAGCAGTCGCGTCACTTCTCTGGCCATTAAACAGGAGGTCGATCCTGAAGAATTAGGAGGGTGGCGCTTGCACACGGCGACCACCGGTCTGGTAGATCTTGCGACCGACACTGACGAGGTCGCTTTGGAAGAAATTAGACAATTCCTGTCGTATCTGCCAGGCCACAATGGTGAATTACCGCCAATTGGTCCGTTGGACAGATCGCCGGAAGTGAGTGAAGACGAACAGCTGCAATTGCTGCCGGAAAGCAGGAACGAAGTTTATGATGTTCGAAAAATCATAAAGGCGATCGTTGACAGCGACAGCGTTTTCGAAATGAAACCGAGATTCGGGAAGTCCCTCGTAACGGCGCTGGCCCGCCTGGAAGGTCAAACAGTCGGACTGATCGCAAATAACCCGCAATTCAAGGGAGGGGCCATTGATGTCGACGCCATGCGCAAGGCGACATCTTTTCTTGTTCTCTGCGACTCATTCAACATTCCCCTGGTATTTCTGGTGGACCAGCCGGGTTTTCTGATCGGCATTGATGGTGAGCGTCAGGCCGCACCGGGCAGGATCATGAACTGGATGAACGCCATCTCACTCGTAACGGTTCCAAAAATCTCGATTACGCTCAGGAAAAACTATGGACAGGCCTATTTGAACATGGGTGGTGGTCGAAACTCGGATGTGCAGGCGAGCTGGCCCTCGGCGGATTATGGATTTATGGATCCAAAAATTGGCGTCAACGTTCTTTACAGGATTCGGGAGGATGAAAATCCTGAAGAGTACGCTAAAAAAGTCAGGGAAATCAGCCAGGATTCTTCAGCCTGGTCCCTGGCCGCTCTGTATGAGTCGCAGGTTGTTCTCAATCCCCTTGATACGCGTCGATTTCTAAGTGACACCCTGAACGTTCTGTGCCGATCGCCGGACAAGGGAATCGGCGAGCACAAACTCGCCAGTTGGCCCACCAGTTACTGAGCGGTGATCTTTTTCAGGTGATCTTTTTCAATTGTGGTCACGGGCGCTATTGAAACCGTAATCAGGTTGATTTCTCGGCAGCAATGGTCGCTTCTTTTATGGTGAACCAAATATCGCCGTCGCGTTCGCGTGGCTGTAAATATTTATGCAAAAGCTGATTGTTTCCATTAATGATACCGCGCAATTTTTCAATACCATCTTCAGGAGTGTTGAGCCTCTCAACCCACGTGCCAAATTGCATGTCCTTGTCGAGGACCTCAATGGCGGTGATCTCAAAACCTGTCTGCCGGATCAGAGTCGACCATTCACCAATGGTCAGGGAGCGATTGTGACTTGGATCCCGGATTGCCTCAAATTCGTTGTAACACCTTGAGGCTTCCTCAAAATCCCGCTCTGAAGCCGATTTTTCCTCCGGAAACAACAGTTCATCTATCCCTACATTGTCTACGAGTATGAATTTTCCCTGCGGTTTCAAAACCCTGGAGGCTTCCTTCAAAAACTTTTTCACATCAGGAAAGTGATGGGCTGCAATTCGACAAGTAACGAGGTCGAAGGATTGTGCTTCAAATGGCAGATTTTCTGCATCAGCCTGTTCGAAACGGACATTGGTGATGTTTTTATTCCGGGCTTCAATTTGCGCCACTTCCAGCATTTTGGGCACCAGGTCACTGGCAATAACGGTTCGCACATGAGGAGCAAGCGCAAACGCCGTATGACCCGTTGCGGTCGCAATATCCAGCACATGCCACTCCTTTTCCGGATCGGCCAGGGCAACCAGCCTTTGAAGGCTTTTACCCTTGGCGTGGACGACACTGGTTACGTACTTTTCAGCGTGGGTGCCGAACTGATTTCTAATCAGGTCTTTATTCACTGGGCTATTTTCCTTGATCCCGATACTCGATACTTGCTTTCCTGCGAAATAAAAAGGGAACACACAAATTCAAACATAGCAATCTTATCAGCTGGTGTCCGGCAACGAAGGCCGGATCAACGCCCAAGGCAAATGCCAGGACAGTCATTGTATCAATTCCGCCGGGAGCGAAAGCTAACCAGACTTGCGCCAGGGGAAGGGCGAAATAGTAGGAAATGGGAAAAGCAAACACCAAAGATATAATGATCGCAATGGCCAGAGCCGACAAACCCATGCCGACGCTTTGAAGCAAATATTGCCGGTCAACACCGGAAAAGCGAGCGCCAATGGCGGAACCGGTGATAATCAGTGCTGGCCACACAATGGAATCGGGAACACCACCGGATATAACATTAGTCCCGTAAAGAGCGCCGCTTGCAATCATCACGAGCATGAATGCAGCGGCAGGCCAGTTGACTTTGCGCATCAGCCAGGTCAGCAGCACACCGCCGGCAAACAGGGATAAAAATATAGGCCAGGAAAGAGAACCATTGGCGGTGCGATTTATTTCCGTCGGTTCCAAAGTCAGGCCGACCACCACGGGGAAGAGGATCATCAGAGCTGCCAGACGCATGGTCTGCAGAATGGCAATTCGACTTTTGTCCGCGTTGGTTTCCTCCGAAATCGCAAGGACAAATGTCAGGGCGCCGGGAACTGTCGCGAGCCGGGCCGTAAGTGTATCCAGTTTATGGTGACGCACGAGAAAGGTGGGTACGATCACCATCATACAGGCGACGCTGACCAGCATAGTTCCGGTTGAAATCGGCCATATAAAGAGTGTTTCTAGGGTGCGGGGCGAGACCGAGGATCCGATCAATATGGCGACGGCGATCAGGGCCATTTGCCGAATGCGATTGTCGATCGAGACCTGTACTCCGAAAATTGCCAATAGGGCGACCCCGCCCAGGGAGCCGGCGAGTATCGCGGCGGGTAAATTGAAGAAATGAGCGATAACTGCCCCGATCGTTCCCAGAACGAGGGTTTTAAGCAATAGGGTCAAGGGCAGCGAGCTGTGCAAATCTGGAGATCTCAGTTTTGAATATGAGTTAGAAGTTTGGTTCTCTGTATAGTGAATAAATTGGCAGGGAAAGGCCTAATTAAGTTTGGCCTGCCTTGTGAGATGTAGGTGCGCAAGATCACGTTAACTATCGGACCAGTGTCGAGAGAATTCGAAGAATTAACTCCGAAATTTTAATTGATCGGTATTATCTGCTATTGCTAATATAACTTTTCGGAATTCGAAAACTGTGCAATATAGCATCGAATGAAAAACTGGGCATGTGCCTAAAAATCCTAAGGGAGGAAATTGGATGAAATTTCATAAGACACTGACTGCGATTAGTGCTCTCGCACTAACAACGGCTTTAGGTAGTTTTGCCGCACAAGCAGACTATCCTGAAAAGCCTATCAAAATCTATGTTGGATTTTCTGCTGGTGGCGGTACCGACACAACTGCGCGTGCATTTGCAAGCTTCCTGCATGAATCCGAAGGAATGAACGGTATGCCGGCTGTTGTTGTTAACAAGCCTGGCGGCACCGGCATGATTGCAGCCAAGATTGTAAAGGAATCGCGGCCTGACGGTTACACGCTATACATGATCAATTCAGGAACATTTTCGATTACCGATATGAAGTCGTTTGGCAAAGCGCCAGTAAAACCATTGGAAGATTTCCAGATCATCGGATGCATGAGTCAACTCGTGACCGCCCTTCAGGTTCCGATTGCGAGCCCGATCAAGTCTGCTGCAGACTTTGCGCAGTGGGCGAAAGATAACAATGGTAAGATCAAGTGGGGAAATTCCGGGCGCGGAAGCATGCACACCCTGGCGGGTATGCTGTTCTTGAAGCGAATGGGAATTAAATCTCAGGATATTCCATTTAAAGGCGGTTCCGGAGCAAGAAACGCGCTGGCGGCTGAAAAAGTTGACTTCGCTTTTAACGGTATACACATGGCCGCCGGCTTTGGTTCTAAAATTCGAGTTCTCGGTGTAACCAGTTCTGAGCGTGATAAAGTTCACCCTAAAGTTCCAACTCTGGGTGAAGCGAATATGCCGAACTTGGGCATCGTTGGACCCATGTGTCTCTGGGGTGCAAAAGATCTGCCCGCAGAAGTCGTCACCAAATTAGGCGCAGCAATCAAGCATGTTGCTGGGCTCAAAGGCTACGCCAGATTGATGAAAAAACAAGGCCTGCTAGCGATCCACAGATCTGCTGATGAAGGTACGGCTGCAACCAAGAAGCTATACACTGAGCTGAGACCGGTTGTTGAAGAAGTATTCGCTAAGAAATAATCTGAGCTAGTTACTTCTGTAAATCGTTAACTGCTTTGGCCATTGATTTGGCCAAAGCAGATCATTTATTTTTATTCAGAGAAAATTATGGCCGGAAATACCCTGAGATACCGAACCAAGATCGATCTTGGTGTGGCTGTCGTAACTGTCGCCGTGGGCGCCTTTTTTCTTTACCAATCTATGCTGACCGAATCGATCGAAAATGATGTCGTCGGTCCTCGTCTTGTCCCCAATTTTATTTCGATAATGATGATTGTGCTCGGCGTTATTGTCGGCATTTCGGCACTCTACTTCAATTCCATCAAGAATTCTGAATTAGGAACGGATGCCTTGCACGCAGATGAGCCTGATGAAGCATTTGGATTTCGGGATTCCGATGTACTGAGAGTTGCAGGCATCGTAATTATGGGCATTGTATTTTTGGGTCTGTTCCAAGCTTTTGGCTATTTGATTGCTACTTTTATCTCGCTTGTGCTGATGCTTTTGATTTTCGGTAACAGAAACCTGAAGGTTATCGCGATTTTATCAATCGTCGGGTCGCTGGTTTATAACTACGTATTCATGGGGCTTATGAATCTCCATAACCCGGCAGGCAGCCTAATCGACTTACAAACATATGCGGAAATGATTCCGGTAAAATTCATAAGAAATTTTCTGGCGTTCTAGCCTTTTAACATTGAACTGATGAACTATCATGCTTGACATTATTGGCGGTTTTGAAACCCTGTTCTCGAATCCTTCGGCTTTGGGGTTCGTATTTCTTGCTTCATTTGTTGGAATTGTTGTTGGCGCTCTCCCAGGACTGACCGCATCAGCGGCCATCGCCATGTTGCTGCCGCTCTCTTTTCATCTTGGACCGCTTTCCGCTTTGGCATTTCTCTATGTGATTGGTAAATCCGGCCGCTATGGCGGATCGATTGCCGCCATTCTATTTAATACCCCTGGTACGGCGGCCTCTGCTGCAACGATGCAGGACGGTTATCCTATGACTCAACAGGGAAAAGCCGGCAAAGCGCTCAAGACGGCGACACTTGCTTCCATCGTTGGCGACTATATCGGTGAAATCATCTTGATATTCGGGGCAGTCTCTATTGCCGTTTATACATCTCGATTCGGACCGGCTGAATATTTTGCAATCTACTTCATGGCCTTCGTTGTCATAGGTTCCGTTGTTGGCAAGTCGGTTGTGAAGGGAATTCTATCGACGCTTCTTGGCGCCATCGTTGGTTTGATCGGCCTCGATACGATCACAGCCGAACCCCGGATGACGATGGGAATTGGTGAGCTTGAAGACGGGCTCGCCCTTGTTCCGTTGCTAATCGGGGTCTTCGTTATCTCCGAAATCATTGTCCAGGCCGAACGCGCTGCCAAACAGGGCCTGGAAGAGAGTTATAAAAATCGCAGCGATGATCCCGATGACAATCGAATGACCTGGGATGAATTCAAACGCTGTATTCCTTTAATGTTCCGTTCGTCTCTGGTCGGCTCGTTCATTGGCATGATGCCTGGGCTCGGATCCAGTGTCGCCTGCTTTGTCGCTTACGGAGAGGAAAAGCGTCGCTCCAAAATTGCTGACAAATGGGGCACCGGCATAGTCGAAGGTATTGCGGCGCCGGAATCGGCAAACAATGCCGTTTCCGGTCCCAGTATGATTCCGCTGCTGACACTGGGTGTTCCCGGTAGTACCGTGGCAGCGATACTCATCGGTGTATTTTTGATTCATGGTATCCAGGTCGGACCAACACTATTCACGAATCCTGATAGCCGCGAATTGATCTTTGCCTTGTTTGCTTGCGGACTTCTGGGAATTGCCTCCTACGGAATCATTGGTTATTTCGGCGGTCCGGCAATCGGCCGTATCATTGCTTACATGCCGGCAAGACTGATCTATCCTTTCATATTCCTGACGGCTATAGCCGCCTCTTATTCAAGCCGTGCGAGTATTCTGGATATATTCATTGCTCTCCTGTTCGGTGTGGTTGGTTACATTATGCGACGCACCGATTTTTCGACGGCCGCATTTGTTATCGCCTTTGTGCTTATTGAAGGTGCTGAAGAGGCTTTCCGACAATCCTTGCTATTGTCGAATGACGGATTGCTCATTTTCGTCAAGGAACCTGTCTCACTGGCATTTCTTTTATTGGGTGCCGGCGTTCTCGTCTTCCGATCCATATCGGTTCTGCGAGCCGGTAAGAAAAGTGAAACAACAACGGAAACTGCGACGAGTTCGTGAGTGAAGTCAGGTAAAACTGTTACCAGAATTTCAGCTCGCTTTCCGGTGGTGAATTCCCGTTGGGATTTCAATCCTTGTAGCTCGGATCGATACGGTCGAGACGTCGTAGCAGCGCCGGCCATTCCTTGAGCCCGATAGGCCGGTAACCGTGATCGGAAATATTTTTACGGTTTTGTGCGATCGTTGCTTCCTGAATCGACTCTGGAATTTCGAGATATTCAGCCCCTGATTGCTGAATAGCCAGTTGCATTCGGCTGGCGCGTTCCGCTCGGTATAGCCAGACAAATGTTTCGGCAACAGTCTTTCCCGCCGTAAGAACTCCATGATTGCGAAGAAAAAGAATATTGTTAGCGCCGAAGTCTTCGGCAATACGTTCCCTCTCGCCTTCATCCATCGAAATGCCTTCATATACATGGTAGGCCGTATGGTCCAATACTGCCAAGGCATGTTGGGTCAAGGGGAGAAGGCCTTCTTTTTGCGTCGCAATACTGACACAGGCAGGCGTGTGGGTATGCATCACACTGGCGACTTCGGGCCGCGCCATATGTACGGCACTGTGAATGATGAATCCCGCTGGATTTATTTCCTGGCCCGTATCGCTGAGAATATTTCCATTCATATCGACCTTGACCAGAGAGGAAGCTGTAATTTCTTCAAATAGGAATCCATAGGGATTGATCAGGAAATGATCGTCAGTGCCAGGTATTCTGGCGGATAAATGAGTTCCGATCAGATCGGACCAGCCGAAGAAATCAACCAGCCGGTAAGCGGCTGCCAGATCCTGCCGGATTTTCATTTCCTCGGGACTCGTTAATTTATGATCTTGGATATTCATAAGATTAATACTCCGGGAATTTAGAGTTCAGTGTTGGTTTGCGTCGCCAATTTTCGGGCGAAGGCCAGTAGTTTTCTGGCGCGGTCGACAATCGGCACATCGATCATTTTACCATCCAGTTCAAAAGCACCAAGCCCCTGGGCCTCGGCTGCTTCATTGGCAGCAACAACTTTCTCCGCATGACTGATTTCTTCCGCAGACGGTGTAAAAACCTCATTGAGTATCGGTACCACCGAGGGGTGGACGCATGTCGCTCCCTTCGCTCCAAGTCTTTTGGATTTTTGTGCGAGCCGGCGCACATGTTCAAGGTCTTTGTAGTCGGCTACGGTGCCCACTAGACCATAGGGAATTACATTTGCAGAAATTGCTGCGAGTATGGCATGAGACTTCGGATAAAGAAGAAAATCTTCGCTGGGGACGACTTCAACGTCCATGGCCAGGTCTTCGGAACCGATTGCCAGTCCGACAACCCGAGGATCTGACCGGGCGATATCGTCAGCCTGCATAAGGGCAGATGCGGTTTCAATTTGCAGGTAAAATTGAACGCAATTCGCTGTACGAGAGGATCGCAGTTCACATTCTCGAACATATTCGGAGAGGAGCCGCACGTGATCCGCGCTTTGAGTTTTGGCGATCATCAATCCGTTAGCGCCTGCTGCGACACAGGCGGCAATATCTTCAACGGTCATCTGCAGTGGGCGGTTAATTCGAACGAGGACATCGGCGCCGTTCTGAGCAACATGAGGAATGGAGTTTTCAAGGTTCTTCCGCGCTTGATCCTTTTCCTTCTGGGGAACAGAATCCTCAAGGTCCAAAACGATGGCATCAGCACGACGTTGATGCGCCTTTGACCAGAATTTCTCATTGTTGGCGGGAACGTAAAGAAGGGATCTCCATATTGGAATCTCAGATTGCAACACAGCTAAACTCCAACTAGGCCAGATTCTATAAACTGTCCGATTTCAGTATCAGAAAAACCGGCTTCCTTCAAAATTTCCGCGGTATGCTGGCCAAGCGACGGGGCAGAGAGTTCAACTTGACCCGGTGACCGGGATAGTCTCGGAGTAGGTGAATGCGAATAGAGAGTACCAATTTCAGGATCCGGAGAAGAGAAGAATACGTTTGTATCCTGCACATGTGGGTCATCGAGAATTTCCGAGGCGTCGTAAACCGGGCCAGCGGTAACACCAGCCTGGTCGACAGTCTCCAACGCTTCAGCCCGTGTCTTTCCACTCATCCAGTCATTGATTAGCTGGTCAAGTTCGGAGCGATATTTTACGCGACCTGAATTTTCAAGAAATCGTGGATCACGGGTGAGCTCTTCGCCGCCAATAAGTTCCAGAAAACGCATGGCGGAATTTTGTGTGGATGCGGAGATGGCCACCCATTTTTCATCTTTAGTCCGATATACCCCTCGGGGGCCTGCCTGATTGGAACCGCTGCCAAGTCTGGGTTTGATTTGCCCGGTTGATTGGTTGATGGCAACATCGGCACTCAGGACGGACATCATGGATTGCATGAGGGATAGATCGATAATCTGCCCGCGGCCGTCATTGCGATCGCGATTTCTCAGAGCGACCATAGTTGCATAGGCTCCGTATAAACCTGAAATCATATCAGCAAGGGGCATCGGCGGTAGAACCGGTTCTCGGTCTGCAAACCCATTCCGAGAGGCGAATCCAGACATGGCCTCCATCAGGGTTCCGAAACCGGGTTTGTGAGAATAGGGTCCGGTTTGCCCAAATCCTGAGATCCTGATGACAATAAGTTGAGGAAATTTCTCAATCAGAGTTTCGGGATCCAGTTGCATTTTTTCAAGGGTACCCGGCCGGAAACTCTCTAAGAGAATATCTGCCTCCGAAATAAGGTGGGTCAATAATTCGATCGAACCCGATTGCCGGAAATTCAGCGCCAGACTTCTCTTGTTTCGGCCGTAGACTTTCCAGTAAAATGGATGTCCATCATCTTTCCAGGAACGCAATGTATCTCCTGCCGGCAATGGTTCCACCTTGATCACATCCGCACCGAAATCAGCGAGTTGTAATGAAAGCATGTTTCCGGCCACAAGCCGTGAAATATCAAGAACACGTAATCCGTCGAGCGCCGAGGGTGATTGATTGCCTGAGTTCGGATTGTCTTCTGGCTTTTTGCTGGTCATCATAGAGAGTATAGTTCTGATTGAAACTGAATGTATTCTATCTGAACTCGGTCGAATCTGGAATGTCCGTCATATCATAATCACAGATGTGACGGGGAGTCTGAAGAGTTTAATTGACAGGGAGATGTGAATGCCAATTGCAAAATCGGGTGATGTCAGGATTTCATATGAAATCAGGAATTCCGAGAGTTCAGAGATCCCGGTGTTCTTCATATCAGGGCTGGCCGGAACTCGACACGGTTGCTTGAAGCAGGCCGCTTATTTCGAGACCAAACGCCCAGTTATCCTACATGATCACCGGGGCACCGGCGAAAGTGATAAACCACCGGGGGTCTATAGCGTTCCCAGCATGGCCCGAGATGTTATAGAGATCATGGACAGCTCCGGCATTGCCAAAGCACATTTGGTTGGCATGTCGACGGGAGGTGCCATCATTCAGAACCTTTGTCTGGATTTTCAAGAGCGAGTGCAGTCTGCGGTCTTATGTTGTACCTGGCCGAGAACGGACAGTTTTTTCCGTCGACAGTTCGAAGCGCGAAAAGAAGTGATCCTGAAACTGGGGCCGGATTTTGCAGCGCGTCAGGCGTCAACAACGCTATACGATCCTGAGTATTTTGCTTTGAATTATGATCAGATTGTCGCGCTGGAAAACTTTGCGATTGAAAATTCCCCACCGGCCCAAATACTGGCAGAAAGGATTGACGCTATTGTTGCCCATGATCTCTGGCAACTTCTGCCGCAAATTAACCGACCGGTTCTTGTTTCATGTGCAAAGAATGATGTTGTTACTCCACCCTATTTTTCAAAACAGCTTGCGAAATTGATCCCGAACGCACAACTCGAGATTTTCGAGAAAGGCGGTCATTTCTTTTTCATTTCCGAAGCGGAGGAATTCAACGCCAAAGTAGATGATTTCCTTTGCGAATGGGACCGGGTGTAGCGGGTCTTATCAATGCTATTCAGACAATAACCGGCTTCGGGCACACCTTAGAATGATCCCCTGAAGACACCGGTTTGACCGGCAAGGTCACCGCTGGGAAGAAGAGTTGTCAGCCATGCGAGAACAATGAACAATATTAGCGGGATTCCAAAGACCAACAGGCGTCTTCTGACGACTCTGCCCTGATTTTTAATCTTCCGTTTGCGCTGTTCCGCGCTTCTTGCGGAGAGTTTTTGC
>JBPCWG010000012.1:0-26883 GCA_051009705.1 Methyloligellaceae bacterium
TCGACCGGGCAAGCACCAGTTTGAGGTCCACATTGTCTGCCGGGAAATGGGCTTCACCCATATGGAAAGCCTGATGAACCTGGACAAACTCGTTGGCGAAGGACGCTTCCGTTTCATCGGTTTCCCGTTGAAAATACAAGGGGGCACGGGCAGTCCCATCCGTGCCGTTGCCTGGCTCAACGACTAGAACCTGAGGGCACTGCAATCAAAGCCTCAGTCGGCTTGTATATCCCGAAACCCGGAGCTTAGAGTTATCGCTCATGTACCGGGTTTTGGGATTTTGTGCTTGCGGACGTATAAGTTTCGTGTTCTTTGAAAATTGCTTGCAACCACAATTCAACACATCAAGTAACAACAATGTGTAAATAATATGAGCGCGGAAATCGCCAATTTTGCGCAGGCTCTATTTCCCTCTCAACTCAAGAATTCCAATTAATTCCGATCCGCCGCGACGGTGATTTAGCTCAGGTTTCTGTTAACGGGCCTTGATCCCGCAACGGCTTTGATCCTATGTAAAGACGCTCGTCCGGCCCCTCACAGTTAGCAAGACTGATTGCAGCGCTGTCAATCAATCCTGCCTGAAAATTGCCTGGTCCGGATCGGAGAAATAGTAGAAGCATCCAACCCGTCAGACAATGGGGCTCACATGAGTATCAGAACCGGCCGTGAATTTCTCTCTATCCCCGGACCAACCAATGTCCCGGATCCCGTTTTGAACGCCTTGCATCAACCGGCCATCGAGATTTATTCCGGCCGCCTAAAAGACATTACCAAAACATGCCTCGAAGATTTGAAGAAGATCTTCAGAACGACAGGTGACACTTACATTTACATCGCCAACGGACATGGGGCCTGGGAAGCGGCGCTGACAAATACTTTGTCTCGGAGCGATAAAGTTCTGGTCCTGGAGAGCGGGCGTTTCGCTATCGGCTGGGGGCAGATGGGTGACAAGCTGGGTGTCCAAATGGAAGTCCTCTCCGGTAACTGGCATCGCGCCGTCAATCCGGAAAAGGTTGAAGAACGGCTCAAGGCCGACGTCAACAAGGAAATTAAGGCCGTTCTCGTGGTCCAAGTGGATACCGCATCCTCGGTCGTCAACGACATTCCTGCCATTCGCAAGGCCATGGACAATGCCGCTCATCCCGCCCTCTTCATGGTAGATACCATTGCCTCCCTGGCGACAATGCCTTTCGAGATGGATGACTGGGGCGTTGATGTTGCCGTTGCCGGTTCCCAAAAGGGGCTGATGATGCCCCCGGGATTGAGCTACAATGCCGTGGGTCCCAAGGGAAAGGCAGCACACAAGTCCGCAGATCTGCGCACCCAGTACTGGGACTGGACGGCACGGGAAGCAGAAATTCATTACCTGAAATATTGCGGCACTCCCCCGGTACATATGCTGTTTGCCATGCGGACCGCCTTCGACATGCTGTTTGAAGACGGCATGGACAATATATTCAAACGCCACAGCATTCTCTCACGCGCAGTCCATGCTGCGGTGGAAAAATGGTCACAAGCCGGGGCGCTTTCCTTCAATGTTTCCTTCGTCGGTGAGCGCGCCCCCTCTGTTACAACCGTCAATTTCCTGAATCAGTTCAATGCGGAACGGTTTCTAACCTATTGTGATCAAAAACTCGCCGTGGTTCTCGGTATCGGAATCGGGGAGGGTGAAGAACAAAGCTTCCGCATCGCTCATATGGGATTTGTCAATGCGCCGATGATTCTCGGAACCCTGAGCGGCGTGGAAATTGGCCTCAAGGCTCTGAATATTCCCCACGGCTCGGGAGGAATTGAGGCGGCCATAGAAATCATTGCAGACGCCGTTCCCGCCGACCCGGGTTAGAAATAATGGCATTACATTAATGGCTTAAACCAATATTTCCACAAACTCCGGAGCAAAAATTTAGGTCAGATAACCTCCACATTCCCATGCTAGTGAAGGTGTTTAATCGGGCTTGGCTGGATCAATCGCATCATAACCGGAACATCCTCGGATCCGGTCGTCGCCTGGCCGCCTCTGCGGATACGGAATTAACCCGGTTGTCGTAACTGGCAACGGAGTGCGACAAACAGAGACAGATATAATAAAGGAAGTAAGCAGCCATGTTGATGCGCGAAAGATTCAGACGTGTTTTTGTCGATCTGACACTGCCCTTTGTCACGCTCCGAGGCCCCTTATTCGTCGCCCTCGCCGGCGCTGTGATGCTGATATTCCCATCCCAGACCCATGAGATTTACCGCGCCCTCGCCCTCAGCCCGGAGAGCCAGATGCAGCAGATCCTCTGGGCCTATCTGTCATTTTCCCTTGCCGGGCTGCTCATCTGGTACATTGCCCGCAATGTAACCCTGCTGTGGCAACGGGATAAGCTGCAGGAAACAACCATTGCCGGATTTCTGCTACGCTGGATGCCGCGATTCCTCGGGGCTTCTCCCCTGTTCGCTGCTGCGACAGGCATGATGCTGGCAGTTTCGGAATTGCCACTGATCGATACCCCGGCGAGCCTCAGTGCTCAGATCCCCGGCCTTCTGAATGAAATGAAAGCCGCTTACAACCAGGTACAATCGGCGCGTTCCGCACTTAAACTGGGAGCGACACTCGCCGGTGTCATCGGCGTGACCCTGATGCTCCTGACATTCGTCCGCTCTTACCATCGCTGGGGAAAATATGCTGAACCCAATCCCCTGCTATTCGGTGTCGGTCCCCGCAGTGGCTTTTTCATTTTGTCAGTCTGCCTCATTCTCGGCCTGTCCCTGTTTTTCTTCTCCAATCCCAAGGAAATGTCGGCAATTGCCGGACGTTTCGGCGCGCTGGCCATATTCGGTATGTTTTTATTGTGCTTGGCTTTCCTGGTCAGCTTTTTTGCAAACATCTATGACCGTACCGGGATTCACGCACTATGGATCATCGCCATCATCGCCGTCGCATCAACAGCGCTGAACCTGAACGACAATCATACCATGCGCACCCTGGATCGGGAAATGATCTCCGTCCCGAGTCCCGAATACCGCAACCGGATGCGCAACTTTCAGGTCGAAGAAGAAAAACGAATTTATGTCAACGCCGGTAAAGCCTTCGAAACCTGGCTGGAAAACCGGCCGGACCGGGATTATTACAAGAACCGAAACCGGCCCTATCCGGTCTACGTGGTCTCAGCCCAGGGCGGTGGCCTCTATGCCGCTTATCAGTCGGCAATGACCTTGAGTCGTCTCCAGGATCGCTGCAAGGGTTTCGCCCAGCATGTCTTTGCCATTAGCGGAGTTTCCGGTGGCGGTCTTGGAGCCGCCGTTTTCTCATCCCTCGTCCGCACCCAGGGAAAACCAGTTACCCAACCCGACTGCACCTATGGTGAAATAACCGACAAGAGCTATCAGGATAAAGCTGCCCGTTTCCTATCTCAGGATTTCATGGCACCGCTGACGGCTGCGGGCTTTTTCCCCGATTTCTTTCAGCGTTTTCTCCCCTTTCCCATCGCCCGGTTTGATCGTGCCCGCGCGCTCGAAGCCAGTTTCGAACGTGCCTGGGACCTGGCTGAACCCGATCGGGAAGGTAATCTCTTTGCCGAGAGTTTTTACGATCACTGGTCACCTGAAGGGCTGGCCCCGGCACTTGTCCTGAACACGACGCAAAGCAATACAGGGCGCCGCTTTGTATTTTCACCCTTTCACTTTCGCAGACAAACCAGCGACCGGCTGACCACTTTCCTGCAACTGACCCGTCGTCCCGTGGCCCTGAGTACGGCAGTCGGAGTCAGCGCCCGGTTTCCATGGATTTTGCCCCCGGCTTCCTGGCAGACGGATTTTTCCCGGGCTCGAAATCTTCCATCTCCCAACCTGTCGCAAAATTTTCCGTTTTCACGACCCGGCGACCGGCGCCGGGTTCGAAGTTTTCGTTTTCTCGATGGTGGCCTGTTTGAATATTCCGGTGCTGAAACGGCCATCGACATCATCCAGGTCATTGAAGACCTGCAGAGATCCCGATTACGCGATGGCAAGGAAGCGCTCGATATCGATGTCCAGCAAATCGTTTTATCGGACGATGAAATCGTCGAAGACGCGATAACCTCAAAGAACTTCAGGAGCCGACGGGCCGAAAACACACGCTCCCGGGGATTCGGTGAGGTTCTGTCGCCGATAAATGCTGCTCTCAACGCCAGGCTCGCCCGCGCCAATCTCTCCGTCACCCGTATCTTCGACCGGCAGTGTCCGGGCTGCTTTCGTTCCCGCCGGGACCGTCGGGATTTACCGGGTTTTGACGGCAAGGCCCGTCTGTTCCGCATCAATCATACGGATTTCTCCCTGACCGTTGGCTGGCAGATTTCGCCCGCAACCCAGCAGCTTATCGCAGCTCACAGCGGTGATGCCCATAAATGTTTCGCCGCTCCCGGCGTCGGAACCAAAAGAACGGAATGGATGGTGAAGGTTATTAATGAGAACAATTGTTCAGCCTGCCGCATTGTCTACGATCTGAGCCTCCAACCTGTTGAACATTCGGCCCGGGCAGGGGGTACCGAACCGGAGGCTAATGGCGGGGAAGCTCTCAACCCTTATCGCTTAACCCTGCCAGAGGAGGGAAAACTGTTGTGTCAATCTGGCGAGGCTCGGCAAATCATCTCACCTGTGTCTGAAACACAAGTGCAGGACAACATTACAATCCAGTAGGCGCGGATCACGATTTGGCCCAAGCCCGGAGATGCCCATCATGAGAATGGCGGCGGTTTGATTTCTTCATCGCGGTGCTGTTAGCTCGGCAGCTTGAATTTCTTGCGCGAGCGGGCAACCTTGGACCGGATCACGCAATCTTCCACGTGATCATTGATCAACCCCATGGCCTGCATGAAGGCATAGACTGTTGTCGGGCCGACAAAACTCCACCCCAGTTTTTTTAAATCCTTGGAAAGAGCAATTGATTCAGGTGACGTTGATTGGGACTGCGGTTTGGAAAGATCAGCGGCAGCGGGTTGATAGCGCCAGACAAAGGCGGCCAGGGATCCTTCTGCTTTGATGAGCTCGCGCGCGCGTTTGGCATTATTGATGACCGCTTCGATTTTGCCGCGATGTCGAACAATGCCGTCATTCCCGAGCAGGCGTTCAACATCACGATCCTTGTATCGGGCAATCCGGTCGAAATCGAAGTCGTGAAAGGCGCGCCGGAAGTTCTCGCGTTTATTAAGAATGGTTCGCCAGCTCAATCCGGACTGAAAACTCTCAAGAGACAGTTTTTCAAACAGCCGTTGATCATCTTTTACTGGAAAACCCCATTCCTTGTCATGATAAGGAAAGAATTCAGGCACCTCACCGCACCAGCCGCAACGTGGCTTGCCATCTGGTCCCTCGACTGTCTTGCTCAATTTGCCGGCCGCTCCTGATTGTTTCTACCCAATTCTGTTGCATATACGGTCTGCACGAAAGACTCAAAGACTTTTCCTACTCTTCGAACGGCAGTTTGAAGCTAGAGGAATTATGTATCAGACCCGTTTGGCGAACGTACAGTTTCTGTGTCCCTTATTCTGTGTCCCTTAGAAACGGGCAACAAAAAATCCCCGACAAAAGAGTTGCCGGGGCTTAGATCTTGATAAGGAAGAAAATTTTGAAGATTTTCTGAAAAACTTCGATCATTTGTTAGCATTTGCCGAAATTTTCGTAAAGGAAAAATATCTTTCTAAATTGTAATTTTTCGTGAACACGATCCCGATACGGAATGGAAGCCGGACAGCAAATTGCGGTCCAGGGACTAAGACCTCGGGTCAGATGCAAAACTGTTCTGCAAAGTTCGATGAAAAGTACGATGAGATGATCGCAGATCCGGATTAAGGCGCGCGGCGGGCCCCCATCATGCGTATTTCGCGATTGCGGCGATAACGATGAATGAAACGGAGAGAAAAATCATAAGCGAGCGATGCGCAGGCAATTGACCAGGGTATGGACCCCAGAAGCAGCGGCCATCCTATGTCGGAAATAAGCGTTTTGAGCCAAAGCACTGAAATCTGGAGGAAATTCAGATTGTGATTTTCCAATCCTCCGAACAAATTCCTGAAACTGTCATAACCGCTGAGCTGGTCAAACTGCCCGAGCATGATCTGTCCGGTCAGATAAAACACGTAAAATACGGGAATAACGGTGAATATATTCGTCACCCAGACCCAGGCGAGGGCGTTAACAAGAGAAAACTTCCATTGGATCAGGCGGGAAAGAACAAACCATGTCACCAGTATCAGAAGCATTTGGATACCGAGAAAGGGTGTCATGGCCCACAGTATACCGATCATTACGCCGCGCGCCGTATATTCAGGCGTATTCGCGCCCCGCATGATCGGGATCTGCAACCGGTATCTCAGCCCTCGTTTCAGGCGTTTGTACCAGGTTCCTTTGTCACACTCTTTCAAAATTCCCAACCTCCGGCTGGCTCATACTTCCAGCCGTCCATCCAGATTTATTTAGTTATCGCACAAGATTATTGCCAATCACTTGATCCTTACTATTTTTCTATTTTCTATTCGTAAAAGATATTTCACAATAATTGCAATTACCTATTAGATTTAGATCATCTAAATTATTTGTAAATATTCTTTTTTGAGAAGATTATTTTGTTACCTACACAATTTGACGCCATCCGGTTTTCAATAATTCGAAAATTCGGACCAAGGAGGAGATGCTAACACTAGCGGCCTTCCGCTGACAGAAGGTTCATCGCCCTTCTCCGGTCTTTTCCGGGATTTGCGCTGAGATCGTGATGCTTGTACGGTTATCCCAAATCCTGGATAACGACTAGACGTTCCTCCAAGCCTGCAAACCTGCTATCGACAGTGTTAGGACAGTGGCAGAAATTCACCGGTCGTGACCCGGGGAACTGTCGAATCTGAATTAAGAACGATAATTGTGCTCGATCTCACATCTTCATTGCCGGCCTTGCTAGCCCTTCTGTCCTCTTTTTTATTTGCAATGGCCAACCAGATCATCAGTGTCGGCCAGGAAAAGCTCGATAACCGCTCGGGAACCCTCATTAATATTACAGCAACAACCCTGATGTTCTGGCTGCTGACACCCTTCTATTTTCGCGTCGATTATTTTTGGTCCGGTGCTGTCCTCCTGTTCGCTCTCGCAGGATTGGTGCAACCCGCCCTGTCGGTCACCCTGGCCACCGAGGGTATCAAAAAACTCGGCCCCACCCTGAGCGCCGGGCTTGCGGCCACGACACCATTGTTCGCCATCCTCCTCGCCATTCTGTTCTTGGGCGAAGCCCTGACGGGACCGCTTGCAATTGGAACCGCAGCGGTGATCATCGGCATCGTTATTTCCACCACAGACCGCAAACGCAACATCATGCACAGCTGGCCGCTGTGGGCCCTGTTGCTCCCCCTGGGTGCTGCTTTTTTTCGCGGCAGTTCTATCACCTTGGTAAAGGCCGGACTGGCGGAAGTACCCAGCCCTTTTTTCGCGGTTTTCATCACCTATACGGTTTCGATTGTCATCGTCTTCTCAAAATTCAAAATTGACGGGCTCAAACTTCCTCATCCAAGCGGCGGACATCGCTGGTTCGCCCTCGCCGGAATACTGAACGGTGCCGCCATTCTCAGCATGAGCTTTGCTGTTCTGCTAGGCAAAATTGTCACCGTCGCGCCTATCGGCGCGTCGACGCCATTGATATCCATGCTTCTGGGTCTCTTTATTTTCAAACGGGAAATGATAACCTGGCGGATCGTTCTGGCTCTGGCGCTGGTGATCCCGGGCATAATCTACATCGTCCTGCAATCTTCCTGAACCTGTTGACGACTTGACTGGGAAAAATTCGCTAGCGGGCGCATACTTCGCGCCTCCCTCCACCTTCACCAAGCTTGCAGAGCCACCTCCGACTATGCTGCCAGAGGATATTGCAAACGGAATTGTTCGCGGATCACACGTGCCAGTTCCGCCGAGACATCGCTCATGCCGGCGGGACGCTCATACAGGTTGATATAAAAGTTTGGCAATACCGGCAGACCCGACTCACTCCCCAGAATTTTCAGCTCACCAGGTACTGTCTTCGACAAAAAAGGAGCGACAGCCATATCCGCCTGCAATGTCGCATAAAGCGGTGCCATGTTTTCCCACTCGCAGATAAATTGCCAGTCCCGTTTTTCCTGCGAGAGAATTTCGACCACCGGCGACCGGAATGCACATCTTTCGCTGCCAAAGGCCACTGGCAATGGCCGAAGCTGGTGCGCCTCGCCATCAGGGGCCCCAACCCAGACAAGCGGATCGGCGAGCATAAGCTGTCCATCCGAGCCGGGTTGTTCTTCCGTCGTCAGGGTGAGGTCCAGTGCGCCGTTCTCCAGAAGTTCGCGAAGTTCCGGCGTTGTCTTGCTGATCAGCGTCACCTGAACTCTGGGCCAGCACTGCTTGAACGTTTTCAGGATCGTCGGCATGAAGATATTGACGATATCATCGGGAACACCGAGACGAACCTCTCCTTCAAATTCCGGCGATGTCATGAACCCCCAGATCTCGTCATTCGTCATGATCATGCGTTTTGCGTAGGGCATCAGCCGCTCGCCCTGGTAGGTCAGTTTGATCTTCTTCTGGGTGCGATCATAAAGTTGCAAATCAAGCAGGTCCTCCAGGCGCTTGATTTGCTGGCTGACAGCAGCTTGGGTCAGGTTGAGGAGCCTGCTCGCCTTGGTCATGCCGCCGGTGTCAGCGACCGCCACAAAAGCTCTTAACAGTCCGATATCAATATCTCTGGCCATTATTTTCCTGCCTTGTCCTTTACCGCCTATTCCCTGGAAACCCGAACCGTCTCAAGAGCCCTGTCACCGAACGATAAGAGTTCCTTATGGATACCATCACAAACATTCATTTCCATTATACACGAGATAGGACTATATCGCAATCATCCGCAGATTGCGGGCAACCGAAGGAAATCATCATGTCTCACTCACACAAAGAAAGTTTAAACCATCCCCACTTTCATTCTCTGCGGGAGCTTGTGATGACCGGCATTAAGAAGGTGCTCTTTTACGCCAATGTCATCGAGCAGCGACGCGAGCTTATGCAGCTCAACGATGCCCAACCCAAGGATATCGGCTTGTCCCGTGCCGATGTGGACTTCGAATATCATCGCCCTTTCTGGGATATCGAGACGACCCCGCGTCACGATTTCACTATGCCGGATAACGGCTTCAGCGCGACCAAAGCCTTTCCACTCGTGACATTTGAAAAATAACGACCCGAAGATATCCCCAGTAAACCGCCTTTCTCCCATCGGCTGAAGATGCCGGGGATGTCTTCACCCTTAACCACCTACTGACCGTTTGATTCCCGGCTATCCGGAAGCAGGTAAGCGATAAGTGTCGAAATCAACATAAAGCCGGTGAACAGATAGAACACCGATGCGAGTCCCCAGACATCCGCAAAGGCCCCGCCGATCAGGGGCACGATCACAGTAAAGCCGGACTGAGCACTGAACAGCACGCTCACGGCACTTCCTGAAACATTTTCACTTGCCAGATCCATCACCCAGCTGTGGATCACGGGACGCAGGGAAAAGATGGCAAATCCGAGGACGAACAGGATACCCACAAAGGGGACAAGACTGTCGACAAAGGTCATGATTCCGAGAATCAGGGTTGTCAGCGCTGATCCGATAAGAATAACTTTCCGACGGCCAATGCGATCCGACCAGATCCCAGCCAGGGGTCCAGCGATCACGCCCCCGATCTGAAGCGCCATGAGCGAGAGCCCGAGAACAAACGGACTCGCTGACAGGACACCCACCAGATAGAGAGGTACAAAAACCTGCAGGCCGTTCTGACCCATTGCGCGAAATCCGGTTACCAGGCAGACTCCGATTAAGGCTCGGTCGACTATGAGAGATTTAAGCCCGCGAAAATAAGAGCTGAGATTCTGTTTTTTGCGGTCGCCGGCTTCCGAGCTGAAACGCTGACCCCGAAGAAGAATGTAGAGCAGAGCGGCGACCAGCAGCACCGGTAAGGCACTCATTGGTGCAACAGTCTGCCAGGAAAAGATCACCAGCAGCGATCCCGCAAACAGTGGAGCGAAAATATCGCCCATTGTGGCCCCCAGCGTATGGATGGACAGGGCCAGCCCTTTGTTGCGGGGATATCTTTGCGACAGGAAAGTAATGGCCGCCGGATGCCAGATGTTGTTGGTGAACCCCATGACAATGATCGCCGGGATAATGAGATACAAGGTTCCGCCGACGCCGATGACAATCAGCGCAAAAGCGCCGACGGTCAGAGACAGTGCCTGGATCAGGACCCGCTTGCCGCTCAAATCGACGATCGCTCCGCTGGCCACATTTGCGGAAAAGGATGAGAAATGAAACAGGGAGGCAATCAATCCGGCTTCGGTATAACTCAGTCCCAGGCTTTCTTGCAGGAAAGGCAGCAGTACAAACACCGTCGCAACAATCCAGTGAATTCCGCTGTGACCCGTAGCCACCAGAAATGAAGTGGCCTGATCCCGGACGCTCGATCCTGTAAACTGTTCAAGTCTCGACAGGGCCGACAAAACTTATTCCCTTCTTTGCATTCCCCGTGAGCGAGGAAAATTATTACCCCGTTTGCCCGTCGATTGAGCCACTGAAACCCGGAAGCGCTGATTTTGGGAGCCACCGAGAGGCTGCCCGATGGCTGATGCAAACTGTATCACCTATCCTCCGGCAATCTGAGGTAGGATATGGACCTCGTTCTCATCGGAAATGGGTTCGAACCAGGAATCTTGGTAGATCTGTCCGTCAATGACGACTGCCAGTCCGCCTTCGATATGCGGAGCAAGCTCCGGGAATTGCTTTTCCAGGTTGACAAAAAGCTGATGGATCGTTCCGGCCTCAACTTCCACCTGGCTTCGTCCACCCGTATATTGCTTGAGTTGACCTCCGAGAACAATGTGAACCACGGGAGCTGTTCCTGTTGCAAGTCAATCAGGCGTCGAGGGCTGCCAGCACCTTGGGCGGCGACATGGGCAGATTCGTAAAACGTATGCCGAGTGCGTTTTCCAGGGCGTTAGCAATCGCCGCCATTGGCGGCACGATGGGCGTCTCACCCACACCGCGCACACCGTAGGGGTGGCGGGGGTTCGGCTCTTCGACAATGACCGTATCGATCATCGGCAGGTCTGACGCCACAGGGATGCGGTAGTCGAGGAAATTGGGGTTCTCCAGCAAACCGTCTTTGTTGTAGATATATTCCTCGTTCAAAGCCCAGCCTATTCCCTGGGCCGCACCGCCCTGAAACTGTCCCTCGACATAGGCGGGATGAATAGCCCGTCCCGCATCCTGCAGCACCGTATAGCGCAGAATGGTGACGCGACCGGTTTCCCGGTCTACTTCCAGGTCGACAATGTGAGTTCCGAAACTGGGCGCCGCGCCCTGGGCATTGATCTGCGACACACCGACGATGGGCCCGCCGGTTTTCGGAGCCAGCGCCGCTAATTCTTTCAGGGTCATGGGCTCAAACTTTCCGGCATTCTCTCCGGCCGGCTTGACCCCTCCATCCGCCCACTCCACGGCCTCTTCCGCGATATCCCAGATTTTTGCCGCCCGGCGGCACATCTCGGCTTTGGCCGCTCTGGCCGCGTTCACTGTTGCCATACCGCTGGCAAAGGTTGCGCGGCTGCCACCGGTGACAAAATTAAATCCGAGGGTAGCAGTATCTCCAATGACTGCCTTGACTTTATCGAGGGGCAGGTTCAGTTCTTCCGCAGCCATCATCGCCATGGATGCCCGCGATCCACCGATGTCCGGTGTTCCGACTACGACAGTGGCCGTACCGTCGCTATTGATGGTCAGATTGACACAGGTGTCACCGCCGGCATTGAACCAGAATCCCGACGCCACGCCGCGACCCTGATCTTTCCCGAGCGGTGCCTGGTAATGATCGTGTCCTTTCGCCTTCTCCAGCGTCTGCACAAGACCGATGGGGCCAAACTTCGGACCATAGGAAGATTTCGATCCTTCCCGGGCTGCATTTTTCAGTCTGAAATCAATCGGATCGATGTCGAGCTTCTTGGCCACTTCATCAATCACACTTTCCACGGCATATTCCGATATCGGAGCTCCCGGGGCCCTATAGGCCGCGGTCTTGGGTCGATTGGTGACGACGTCAAACCCGATTGCCTGGACATTCGGCAGATCATAGGGCGCAAAGGCGCACATGGCTCCGGGTTGCACTGGCGCGCCCTGAAAGCCTCCGGCCTGATATTTAAGGATGGCTTGACCTGCTGTGATTTTTCCGTCGTTTGTCGCACCGATCTTGACCTGGACCCTGGCGCCGGGTGCCGGTCCTGATGCAAGAAACACTTCGCTGCGGCTCATCACCAGTTTCACCGGACGGCTGGACTTGCGTGACAGAGCCAGGGCTACCGGCTCCAAATAGACGGCGGTTTTGCCTCCAAAGCCACCGCCGATTTCGGAAGCGGTAACGCGAATGCTCGACTGATCGAGGCCAAGAAGATCGGCACAAAACCCGCGCACCTGGAAGTGACCCTGGGTTGTGCACCAGACTTCCGACTGACCATCTTCCGACATGCTGGCGATACAGGCATGAGGCTCAATATAACCCTGGTGAACCGGTTGCGTGTTGAAGGTTCTCTCAATCACGACATCGGCTTCGGCGAATCCCTTGTCCACATCGCCGTGTCCGAATTCCACGCGCTTGGCGATATTCGAAGGTTTTTCGGGTTTGGGTTCAACTCCGACCGTGTACATCCAGTCATGCAGTAAGGGAGCATTCTCGGACATGGCTTCCTCGACATCCAGAACGTGGGGGAGGATTTCGTAGTTCACTTTGATCAGTTTCAGTGCTTTGCGCGCGATCGAAACCCGGGTCGCGGCCACAGCTGCAACCGCGTGGCCCTGGTAAAGAACCTTTTCCCGCGCCATAATATTACGGACGAGATCATGATAATTGACCATCAACTCGCCAGCCGGAACGAGTTTCATTTCCTGATCGTTGAATTCGTCACGAGTGACGATTGCTTTGACACCCGCAAGCTTTTCGGCTTCCGATGTATCTATACTCACGAGGCGAGCGTGGGGGTGAGGACTGCGCAGAATGCGTCCGTAAAGCTGTCCCGGCAAATTGAAATCCGCACCGAACTTCGCCCGTCCGGTTACCTTGTCAACGCCATCGGGACGAATTGGTCGCTTACCCACATGCTCTAGTTTCTGATCCATAACACTTGACCTTTCTCTCGCCCTCAGGAGGCGCGTATTTCCTCTGCGGCATCCATGACCGCCCGTATTATTTTATCGTAACCTGTACAACGGCAGAGATTTCCCGCCAGCCAGTAGCGCACCTCCGTCTCTGTGGGGTTCGGATTCTTGTCCAACAGCGCTTTTGCGGCGACCAGGAATCCCGGCGTGCAAATTCCACACTGAAGGGCTGCATGTTCGAGAAACTTCTGCTGCAGGGGGTGCAAACTTTCATGGGGGGCCATGCCCTCGATGGTCTCGATTTTAGCACCGTCGGTTTCGGCGGCCAGCACCAGACAGGAGCACACCAGACGGTCATTGAGCATGACACTGCAGGCCCCGCAATCCCCTGTTCCGCACCCTTCCTTGGTGCCTGTCATATTCAACTCATCCCTTAAAACATCGAGCAGGGTCTGGTCGACTTCGCACAGCACCTCGTATGTGTCGCCATTGATTTCGGTAGTTATATGTTGTCTTGCCATTAACGGGACTCCGCTCTTTCGTAGGCTATTGCACAGGCACGGCGCGCCAGGACGCCGGCAACTTTTGTTCGAAAATCCTTGGTCCCGCGTTTGTCGTCGATGGGCCGAGTAGCCTGCCGGGCAACCCCATCGAGACGATCCAGGGTCGCTTCATCCGGTTTCGATCCGACGAGGACGGCTGCAGCTTCTTCTACCAGCAGGGGGCGCTCCGCAACGGCGCCAAGCCCCATCCTGGCTTTGGAAATCCTGCCTTCCCCATCCAGTTCCAGACATACACCCGCTCCCACCACGGCAATATCCATTTCCGTGCGGGGAATGAAACGCAAATAGGCGTCACCGGTTCTCGGTTGGATGGAAGGTAACTTGATGGACACCAGGAGTTCTCCTGCCGAAAGCGCGATCTCACCGGGTCCGGTGATCAATTCTTCGATGGGAATATCCCGTTCTCCGGAGGCACCAGCGACCACGGCCCGGGCACCGGCTGCAATCAGAGCCGGCACACTGTCCGCGGCCGGAGAACCGTTACAAATGTTGCCCCCGAATGTTGCCCGCCCCTGAATCTGGGTCGAGCCGATGAGTTCCAGAGCTTCGACGACACCGGGCCACGCCGCCTTGAGTTCCGCGTGTTCGCCGACTTCTGCGGCAGGAACCGCAGCGCCGATCAGCCAGCCTTCATCATGGCGGCCAATTGTGCGCAGCTCGCCGATTTTCTTTATATCAACAATGCGCTCAGGCTCGATCAGTTCCGAGCGCAACTGCACCAGCAGATCCGTGCCACCGGCCAGAATGTGCGTGCCCGGAATATCCTGAGAGAGAAGCCCGAGAGCTTCCTGCAACGTTTCCGGTGCTTCATATTTCATGAATTTAAATCTCCCTGAAGCGCACGGTCCCAGAAGGTCCGCCGCGAGTTCTCGTATTAATTGCGCATATTGTAGACGTTAGGCACCAACGGCCACAAGTCCAAATCGCCAACCCGTTTCGTCCCTATAAGTTTTACGATACCGGACGCAGTCGTATTTGATCGGACCCCATTAATATGGCCATCAGGATAGTTTTCTGGTGTCGCCAATCTGGTTACAAGTCCTTGATGTGAACCGGGACTCCCCCGTCGATGGATTGGACAATCGCTTCAAGGATTTCGACATTGTGCAGGATTTGCGGGTGTGTAAAGGGATAGTCGCCGCGGCCCTGGACCGCATCGGCCCAGGCATTCATGTTTTCGCTCACCGTGTCCCGCCACTTATAGGTTCGAGTATGGATCTCTTCATCCATTCCCCGCCAGATCAGTTCGGCCGGGTCTAGTTTGTCAACATTGGAGACTTCCCGTATTTCTCCCCATGCCCGGTCTCCGAAGACGCTGAGACGCTGATAAAAGGGGGTGGTCGCCAGGGTCGTGAAAGTCGCCGTTGCCCCGGATTCGAATGTAAAATGGTTGGCGAGTATATCATCGGACGTGTAATCGGCGGAACGGTGCGCCGAGTGGGAACTAACGGTTTTCACACGGCCCGCCAGGGTCTGCATATAATCGGTCATATGCACACCGAGACCGGTCATCATACCCGCCGGCGCCTGTTTGGGATCATAGCGCCACCCCACCTGTTCCTGGCCCATGAACAGATTGTAGGAAGCATTGAATTCAAGGTGCAGCAGCGTCCCGAGCTCTCCCTCGTCAATCATGGATTTTAATCGGACAAGAGCTCCATCGAAACGCCTTTCATGCCCAATTCCCAGGGTCAGTCCGGCTTTTTCACAGGCATTGATCATGCGCACCGCTGCCGCCTTTGTCAGGGTCAGCGGTTTTTCGCAAAACACCTGCTTGTTCGCTTCAGCCGCGGCAATGACCTGTTCTTCGTGAAAGCCATTGGGCGTCGTCAGGATAACCGCATCTACGTCGTCACGCGCCAGCACATCCTGATAAGAACTCAGGAGCGGCAGGGACCGCCCCTCCATGAACGCCTGGGCGGCCCCGGCGTTCACATCCATGCCGCAGACAATTTGAATGCGGTCATTGTCTTCAAGCCGGTGAATGAGTTCCCGGCCCCACCAGCCAAGGCCAATAATGGCGCTTCGTAACATGGGTCTTACACCTCTTCTGCTTCTCAATACCTGTTTCAGGGAGACGGATTCGGATTCCGCACGGCTTGTGTCCATTAGATCTATCGAATAATTCCGGGATTGCCAAATCTTGCCATCAAAGAAACGGGATGGAGCAAGTAATAATTTATTGAATTCAATACAGATAATTTTATTACTTATATTTCTACAATTTGAATATATTGATATTATTAGTTATATTTATTGTTTTGAATATGAATAAATTTTTATTTGAATTATACTTGTTTGAAATTGAATTTATCCATTTGAAGAGGCGAGACCATGATGCGGCATCTGTCCCGATTGGGAAAAAGAAATGTTCCAAACTTGAAACGGTTTTTCAAAGACCCGCGCGGCGCAACCGCCACGATTTTTGCGGTCATGCTGGTGCCCCTGATGATCTCCGTAGCCTTTGCGGTTGAGTACAATATAATTTCCAATCACCAGCGCAAAATTCAATCTGCGCTCGATGCCGCAACATTGGCTACCACTAATTTAAGCGTTGAGTCCGCGCATTTGAACGCAGTAGCCGAAGCCGCCTTCTATGCGAATTTAGGAGACCTGGTGGATGAACACGAAGACCATCAATTGATAATTGACACACAAGATGATGATGAATACGGACGCACAATCGTGTTGTCCTATGATACCAAAATCGAGAGTGCCTTCGGTTCACTGTTTGGTTTTCTCGACGATGAGAAATGGCATCTTGTCGAAAATTCGACCGCCAACCAGGACAATATACCTCTGGAAATTTCACTTGTATTAGACGTTTCATCGTCGATGAATAAGGAGGGTCGTATAGTAGCACTAAGAGAAGCAGCCAATCATTTTGTGGATATTGTGCTGCAATCATCGGTACAACAGGACGCCAACCGGATCAGCATTGTTCCGTTCGGAAGCAATGTTATGCTCAGCTCCGATTGGAAAATCTTTTATAACAATGATGATCCCAATGATGATCCCGATGAAGCTTTTTGCTTGGATCACATTCTCAAGAATGGCCCGGATTTCGAAACAACAGAGATTTGGAACGGTGATTATCTGGAACTTGATCATTACGGAAAAGTTCCCATAGAAAAATGTCCCGTTAAAACTGGCGACAATACCGTATTTCCCTTGCATAACGATCCCGACATTTTGAAAAACAAAATTGCGAATATAGTACCTCCCGACAATCAGGCAACCGGAGGAAATGTGGGACTGGCTTTTGAAATGAAGCTTTTATCAGATGACTGGCAGGATAACATTCCCGGCCTCCCCGCCGGGGTCGACAATACCGGGTTGCCAAGAGACAATGATTCGGATGACGTGAAAAAGATTATGATATTTATGACCGATGGTACTATGAGTCATCAACAACGTCGAGACGGCCCGGATAACAAATGGAATATGGTTTATTATGACGACACCGCTTCGGACTACGTCGCAGATGCCTGCGACGCAGCAAAAGATCTCAACATTGTTGTCTATACGATTGCGCTTGCTTTCAACGGCAGAAAAGGAAACATCACCGTGGAAGACACTGTAGAGCTTCTTCAAAATTGTGCGACATCTCCGAGCCATGCGTTTGAGGTCGAAAACGAAGGACTAAATGTGGTATTTGAAACAATTGCCCGCAATGCCCAGGATCTCGCCCTGACCCATTAGCGAAATTGGTGAGCAATCCGTCAATCGACAGGATTGCTCACCGGTTCAGTATTCTCGACAATCGATCGACCTAGGATGCCTGACGCCCGCATCGACTTGGATATGAAGCGCATCCAGTTGTTGAAGTTCCACACATCCGAGCTTGCAGGCAGGCTTGCAGGCGTGACAAAAATTCCGTATGCGGCAACTCTGCAACATTGCCTGTGTCTGTGTTCCCCTGACCCCCTTGTTTTTCAGGGTCTCGGAGAGGTCGCTTATTTCGGGCTTCCGACAAAATAAAAAAAATTGTTATCAGCCGCGACGCCGGAACCAGAATCGCCCTATAATGGCTCAGAGATGAAATATGGCGGAAATTCAGCAAATTAGATTTCCTTGAACAGCATATCCTCTGACAATCCCGCTAAATCCACATCATATCCCCAGCATATACTACATATAGTGTTAACTTTTCCCGGACATACTATCCCTTGACGCATTTTTGCGAGTCACTTACCAAAGATGGGACGGAACGAGTCGGGAAATGAGCCACAATATTGTGACATCAGCCGGAATTCGTCCGCCGGAAACCGAGTTTGGGGATAATCTGCCCAACATTCTGGACCGGAGTAATAGTTGGCCAAGTATCCTGCTTTCCGGACGGCCAATTCTGAGGATAGCCTGTATTTTGGCCTATCCGATTGTTGGCCGGAATTTCCGGTCGGTAAGCTGCGTAAGGTTCTCCATGTTGCAAGACATCTGGGGCCCTGAAATGAGTTTGAGTTCGCCTGTCAATTCGAGCTCGCGTATCCGAATGTCCGGCGTATTTATCTTGTCCGCGTATCAAGTGCGTTTGCATATCAAATAACGACAAAGAGCCATCGTAGCTCTTTGCGTCTCAACAGCGGGACGCTTCAAACAATATAAACAGGTTCTAGCACGGCAATTTGCGGTGACGGGGGTCATATGCGGTTGCGAAAATGGGGGCACTATGAGGATTGAAAGACGCTTTACTGAAACCGGAAAATCAGCTTACGACGCCATCGAATTTCGTAAGACTTCGAGTGAAATCAAGAACCCGGATGGCTCGATCGTATTCCAATTGCAGGATTTTGAAGTTCCGGAGCAGTTCAGCCAGGTCGCGGCTGACGTCATCGCACAGAAATATTTCCGCAAAGCCGGTGTACCCGCGCGTCTGAAAAAAGTGGAAGAAAACGCGGTTCCCTCCTGGCTCTGGCGCCGGGTAGCCGACAAAGACGCCTTGGCGGAACTTCCGGAAGCCGAACGCTATGGCAGCGAAACCGATGCACGCCAGGTCTTTGACCGCCTGGCCGGCACCTGGACTTACTGGGGCTGGAAAGGTGGTTACTTCACGACCGAGGAAGATGCCCGTACCTTCTACGACGAAATGCGTTACATGCTCGCCATGCAGATGTCCGCTCCGAACAGTCCCCAGTGGTTCAACACCGGGTTGCACTGGGCCTACGGCATTGACGGGCCGAGCCAGGGACATTTTTACGTGGACTATGCCACAGGCAAGCTCGTGCGCTCGAATACGGCCTATGAGCATCCCCAGCCACATGCCTGTTTCATCCAGTCCATCGAAGATGATCTGGTCAATGAAAACGGCATTATGGATCTCTGGGTACGCGAGGCCCGCCTCTTCAAGTATGGGTCCGGCACGGGATCGAATTTCTCTAAATTGCGCGGTGAAACAGAACCGCTTTCAGGCGGCGGCAAATCATCGGGCCTCATGAGCTTCCTGAAAATCGGCGACCGGGCCGCGGGCGCCATCAAATCCGGCGGCACGACACGGCGCGCGGCCAAGATGGTGGTCATCGATATTGACCACCCCGATGTCGAGGAATTCATCAACTGGAAAGTCAAGGAAGAACAGAAAGTCGCTTCCCTGGTCACGGGTTCTAAAATTTGTGCCGAGCGGCTCTCCGCCATTATGAAAGCCTGTGTCAACTGCGAAGGTACCGGCGATGACTGCTTTGATCCGAAGAAAAATCCGGCTCTCAAACGCGAAATCAAACTTGCCCGCAAAGCGCTCGTCTCGGACAATTATATCCAGCGTGTGATCCAGTTTGCTCAGCAGGGTTTCAAGGATATCGAGTTTACGACTTATGACACTGACTGGGATTCAGAAGCCTACAGGACAGTCTCGGGACAGAATTCCAACAATTCGGTGCGCGTGACCGACGACTTCCTGCGTGCCGTGGAACAGGACCGGGATTGGAATCTTATCGGCCGAATTAGCAATGAACCGGTGCGAACCCTGAGCGCCAAACAGCTCTGGGACCAGGTGGGATATGCCGCCTGGGCCTGCGCTGATCCGGGGATCCAGTACCACACAACAGTGAATGACTGGCACACCTGCTCCAATTCCGGTGAAATCCGGGCCTCCAATCCCTGTTCCGAATACATGTTCCTTGATGACACCGCATGTAACCTGGCGTCCCTCAACCTGATGAAATTCCAGGAACCCGGAGCGAAATTCGATGTCGAAAATTTCGAGCACGCTGTCCGCCTGTGGACGATTGTACTTGAAATCTCCGTCTTGATGGCCCAGTTCCCGTCGAAGGAAATCGCGGAGCTTTCATACCGCTATCGCACCCTGGGTCTTGGCTTCGCCAATATCGGCGGCCTGCTGATGGCTTCGGGGCTCTCCTATGACTCCGAGGAAGGCCGGCAGCTATGCGGTGCAATATCGGCTCTCATGACCGGTATTTCCTACGCTACCTCGGCGGAAATGGCCAAGGAACTCGGGGCTTTCGAAGGCTTCGAGGAAAATGCCGAACCCATGCTGCGGGTCATGCGTAATCACCGCCGTGCCGCTTTCGGAATGAAAGATGGATATGAGGGCCTGTCAACTTTTCCTGTCGCTCTCGATCGCGGCAACTGTCCCGATACGCGCCTCTCGGACCATGCCCGCGACGCCTGGGACCAGGCTGTCAAACTCGGTGAGCAGCATGGCTACCGCAATGCCCAGGCATCGGTGGTTGCTCCGACGGGTACCATCGGCCTCGTCATGGACTGCGATACAACGGGTATCGAGCCGGATTTTGCGATCGTAAAATTCAAGAAGCTTGCCGGAGGCGGCTATTTCAAGATTATCAACCAGGCCGTCCCCAGCGCCCTGTCCTGTCTCGGTTATTCCGAGGAAGAAACCCGGGATATCATCAACTATGCGGTTGGCCACGGGACGCTGAAAAATGCGCCGGGCGTTAATCATGGCAACCTCAGGGAAAAGGGATTTACAGATGAGAAAATCGCACTCATCGAACAGTCGCTTGCCGGGGCGTTTGACATCAAGTTCGTGTTCAACAAGTGGACCCTTGGGGCTGAATTTTGCACAGACGTGCTTGGGCTGAATGCAGAAGAACTTGACTCTCCGGATTTTCAGGTGCTCCAGGAGCTTGGGTTCAGCAAGGATGATATAGATGCAGCCAACGAATATTGCTGTGGCGCGATGACTCTTGAGGGCGCCCCCAATATGCGGGACGAACATCTTCCCGTATTCGATTGTGCAACACCTTGCGGACACAAGGGCACCCGTTTTCTTTCTGTCGAAAGTCACATCCGCATGATGGCCGCAGCGCAGCCATTTATTTCAGGTGCGATTTCCAAGACCATCAACATGCCCAATGATGCCACGGTCGAGGATTGCAATAACGCTTACATGCTTTCCTGGAAACTGGCACTCAAAGCCAACGCGCTTTACCGCGACGGTTCGAAACTGTCACAGCCGCTCAACGCCCAAATTCTCGCTGATGATGAGGATGAACAGGAAGCCGCTCTCGAATCAGTGGCATCCGATAAACCGGCTGCGCAGCGAAGCGAGGTTATCGCCGAGCGGATTGTCGAGCGCATTATTGAGCGGGAACGCCTGAAAGTCACCCGCGAGAAACTACCGGACCGGCGCAAGGGCTACACGCAAAAAGCAAGTGTCGCCGGTCACAAAGTTTACCTGCGCACAGGAGAGTACGAAGATGGGCGTATCGGTGAAATTTTCATCGACATGCACAAGGAAGGCGCCGCATTCCGTTCACTCATGAACAATTTTGCCATCGCCATCTCCCTCGGCCTCCAATATGGCGTCCCTCTGGAAGAATATGTCGATGCGTTCACGTTCACCCGGTTCGAGCCCGCGGGCATTGTTCAGGGTAACCAGGCCATTAAGAATGCCACCTCTATTCTCGATTATGTTTTCCGCGAGCTGGCGGTCTCTTATCTGGATCGTAACGATCTGGCGCATGTGGATCCCAATCAGATCGGCTATACCGATGTGGACGCCGGCGAAGATGAGGGTTCTCATGGCCCCGCCATTCAGACCGACAAATTTCTCAGCAAAGGGCTGATGCGCGGCAATTTGAACAATCGCGTGGTCATGGTGGCCAACCAGCAGGGATCGAGTACGGAACCGACACAGTCAACCAACACTGGAAATCCGGTTGCCTCCCTGCAGAGCTCTTTAAATGTGGCCATCACGCAAACGGAGCAATCCGGATCTGCAGAGTTGGCAGATACAACGATGACCACAACGGTTGTCGGTTCAATGGCTCTGGAACCGGAAAAATCCCAGGCGGACATGATTGCCGAGGCGCGTTTCAAGGGATATGAAGGCGAAAATTGCGCGGAATGCGGCAATTTCACCCTGGTGCGAAATGGCACCTGCCTCAAATGTGATACCTGTGGGGGAACCAGCGGTTGCTCATAGTCGTCACGAATCAGATATAAACAATCCCTGATGCGAGCAATTCAGTCGCATCAGGGCTTATCTGAGATCGAATTCTGAGATCAGCTTCTTGATACCGGACGCGATTGTCGGATATTCCGTCTGAAGGTGGGTGTAGGGTCATGACTGACGAACAGGACCAGCTTGAAACTGTTGTCTTTTTCCTGAGCGACCATTTGTGTTCGGCAATTGAGGCGAGTGACTATCTGCTGGCCCATGAGCACAACTCCCAAGTCGTTGATGCCCAGGAGGATTCCGATGAAATTCTCGAACGCCTTGAAAAATTTCACAAGTTTCTGGACGATATCCAAACCTATGAGTTTCTGGTCGTAACCAAGATCAATCAGGTCCGTCACTGGTCCCTGCATTTGCGGCAACTTGACAAAGATTTCCGTCCGGTCATCGACCTTTTCAATGCTTCAACAATGATGGTCTCCGATGCTGTTGAGCTGTTGGGTCAGGACGAAAACGAAATTTTCAACGGTAATTCAGAACCCCAACGCTATCTGGAATCGCGCAATATACGCATTGAAGAAAGAGAAAAAGAGTCCGGGAAGAATTTTTCAATTGATGAAAGTTTCCTAATCGGCGGCAAGGTTGAACTCCGGGATTTGCTTGATGTCTGTATTTCATTTCACGAGAGTGTGGAGCGGCAATACGCAGAATTACCGGCAGAACCCGATGACAGCACTTCCGACGTTCCCGGAGACAGGGAAGAGTTGAATGAGGGTCATGAGCCCTTCAGTTCCGCCCATTGAGATGACGAAGTCTCCCGCCCTTTGCTGCATATTGAGGCTCATCTGGTTAATATTCCAGGATCGCTCATCAGTATGCGGAAATAATGGCGATTTGCATGCCCGGTGCATTCCATGTAAGGGATAATTTCGGGAATTACACGTTACAGGCACCACATGGTTGCTAGACATGCTGATGATGACCAACCGCATAACGGAACCCTTCGGCACCTTTGAGGTTCGGGGTTTTCAAAATCTGATCATCGGATTGACACGCCGTCTGCCGTCCAACTGGATCGGGCGTCGCTTGCTCGTCCTATTGCGCAAACTCGTCGTCAACGGACGATCCGATCCCCTGGATCTTATTGTCCTCAACCAGAAAATGCGCCTCTATGCCGCCAACAATGCCTGTGAAAAGCGTCTCATATTTTCACCACAACGGTTCGACCCGGAAGAACTTCAGTTTCTCCATGAAATCTTGAAACCACCGTTTACATTTGTGGATATCGGCGCCAACGTCGGAGCCTATTCAGTCTTCGTGGCCCGTCGTGCGGATCCGTCATGCCGCCTTCTGGCCTTCGAGCCACATCCCGAGGTTCGAGAAAGGCTGCAGTATAATTTGCGCGCTAACGATGTACAGGCCGTTGAGATTTTCGACATCGCACTTTCGGATAAGGAAGGGACGATCGCTTTCAATGCGCACACGGGAAATATTGGTCAGTCAACAATTCTATCCGCAGATGACCATGAGTCCCGTCAGGTCCTGTCGGTGGCAACACGGCCGCTTCTGGATGTGCTCAACGATGTGGGAATGACGAAGATCGACATATTGAAAATCGATATCGAAGGTGCTGAAGAAACAGTCCTCCACCCTTTTTTCGAAGGTGCCCCGGTGTCCTTGAGACCACGCACCATACTCCTGGAGCCCAACAGCACCGACTGGTCTTTCGATCTCACGGCTTATCTGCAGACCCTCGGCTACCGCCAGGTCCTGGATACCGGTCGTAATCATATCTATCAGTTGCCCTGATTTTTTACCCGACACGTCGCAAACTATCGAGCATGCAAGGGAGCGGTTCCAATGCGCTCGTCCTCGGCGCTAAAGTTTGTGCCGGGTCGAAAGTTTTTTTGAAACACGAATACCCTGGATCGTCACATCGCATTTATAACACAAAAACTCGACACCCGACTTGATGGCTGCGTCATAGGCGGCGCCATATTCGGGATCAATATCCCGGGCCAACTTAAACTTTCGAGCATCACCGCGCTGGATGAGATAAAGGAGTACCGCCCGATGACCTTCACGCACCATGGCTGACAATTCCTGCAGGTGGCGGGCCCCGCGCTTGGTCACGGAATCGGGAAATTCCGCCAGACCGTCTTCGCGCATCAAATGGACATTCTTTATTTCCAGATAACAGTCCGGTTTCTTGTCCCTGGTAAGAAGAAAATCGACACGGCTCGACTGACCGTACTTAACTTCGCGGCGAAACGTCGGATAAGTTTTGAGCTCCTTGAACTGCCCCTGGTCCAGGGCTTCTGCGACAAGCGTGTTGGGGTGGGACGTGTTGATCCCCACAAGGGTGGGGCCGCTTCCCAGGTCGACTTCCGCGAGTTCCCAGGAATATTTGAGCTTTCGCTTGGGATTCTGGCTCTCCGACAACCAGACTTTCATACCCGGCTCTTTAAAGCCAAGCATCGAACCGGGATTGGCGCAATGGGCCGTGACAAGACTTCCGTCGCTGAGTTCGATATCAGCCAGGAAGCGCTTGTACCTTTTGACCAACCGTCCTTCGATGAGATCCGCCGCAAATTTCATGGGCGCATGCTATTAAGGGACAGATGTCAATACAAGCCACGGCTTGAGAATATCCACCATTGGCGGTAAATATCGACAATAGCAAACGACCAACACGAAAACTCAAGGCAAAATAGCAAGGCAAGAAAGAATGTCAGATCAAATGGACGCAGAAAACCAGGTCAAAGACGAAGAAAAAGTCACCGCTGCCCTTTTGGTCATTGGTGATGAAATTCTCTCCGGGCGAACGAAAGACAAAAATATAGGTACCATTGCCGATCACCTGACTGATGTGGGTATTCAGATGCGCGAAGTCCGTGTCGTGGCGGACGAAGAGAAGGATATCGTCGCCGCCGTCAATACGCTGCGAAACGAAAATACCTATCTCTTTACGACCGGCGGCATCGGCCCGACCCATGATGACATTACCGCCGACTGCGTTGCCAAAGCCTTCAATGTTACCATCGATATCGATCAACGGGCTGTCGACGTCATGCGGGCAAAGCGCCCGGATATGGAATTTAACGAAGCGCGCTTGCGCATGGCCCGGATTCCGGACGGTGCTGACCTCATCGAAAATGCGGTCTCGGGCGCCCCCGGTTTTATGCTTGATAATGTCATCGTCATGGCCGGGGTACCCAGTATCATGCAATCCATGCTGACCGCCGTGATACCGCGTCTGAAGACCGGGAAAAAAATGATGTCCATCACCATTGAGGTCAAAAGACCCGAGGGCGCCGTTGCCGGCCCCCTGGGTCGAGTAGCTGACAACTTCTCAGATGTCTCCATGGGCAGCTACCCGTACTATATTGATGGGAACTACGGAACAAACCTTGTCCTCAGAAGCACGGATGTAGCGCGTCTGGAGGCAGCGGAAGCCGCCTTAAAAACAGAACTGCGAGATGCAGGGTTAGTCGACTAAGTTCCTGATATATAAAAGTTAATTTTGACTTTCAAATGCGGTAATCTGCAAATTCTATGGCGTCTTTTCTTTGTTTTTGATAGTCTGGTGGGATATGGTTGTTGACGATTAAGCCCGTTTTTAACTTGAATCCAAATTTTATTGATTAATGCAAGAAACCAACTCAGGACCAGATTGCAACTTGAGTACAATCAGGGCATTGAAGTCAGCCAGGATAATGAAAAATGAGTGACATCGAACTTTCAACAGGCCGCATGCCCGGAAATGCTATTCCCATTCACGGACCTGAAGCGTTTGCTTCCATGCATAAGGCCGGCAAACTCGCGGCGGAAGCGCTGGATCTCATGTGTTCCCATGTCGCGCCGGGTGTCACCACTCAGCAACTGGACGACATTATTTATGAATTTGCCCGCGACCATAACGCTATTCCCGCGACCCTCAACTATCGTGGCTATACAAAGTCATGCTGCACGTCTCTCAATCATGTGGTTTGTCACGGAATCCCGGGCAGCAAACCACTGAAAGAAGGTGATATTCTCAACATTGATGTCACCCTGATTGTCGATGGCTGGCATGGGGACACCAGCCGCATGTATGCGGTCGGGGCTATTTCACGACGAGCGGAACGATTGATCAATGTGACCTACGAGTCCCTTTGCCGGGGTGTCGCCGCTGTCCGCCACGGTATTACCACCGGTGATCTCGGGAATGCCATTCAAACCTACGCCGAGTCAGAGCGCTGCAGTGTCGTGCGAGATTTCTGCGGCCATGGGCTCGGTCGCGTTTTCCATGATCGCCCCAATATTCTGCACTATGGCAATCCCGGCGAAGGCCTGAAACTTAAATCAGGTATGCTTTTCACGATCGAGCCAATGATCAATCTAGGAAAACCGCATGTCAAAATATTGAATGACGGATGGACCGCCGTCACCCGAGATCGTTCCTTGTCGGCCCAGTTTGAACACACGGTCGGTGTGACCGATGAAGGGTGCGAAATTTTCACATTATCCCCGCGCGGGCTCGATTGCCCACCTTATTTGACCGATTGAGTATTTTGGATAAGAGACAGGAACAAAGTTTCACAGAACACCCCGTTGGTGAAATTCATCACACAGGTCACCGGCAACGGTTGCGAAAACGATTTGATGAATTTGGAGGTGAAAGCCTTGCCGACTATGAACTGCTTGAAATGGTTCTATTTCGGGCCATTTCCCGCAGGGATACAAAACCTCTGGCAAAAGCCCTGCTTAAGAAATTTAAAAATCTCCCGGCTGTTATACATGCTCCGGAACACCTT